>PNNE01000270.1 GCA_013824055.1 Rhodobacter sp.
CGCTCTGTCGTCGCCACCGGCACGCATCTGTCGCACCCCCGCACCGAGGCCGCTGTCCTGAAGGCCCTGACGCTGGCCCGCAAGCACGGGCTGCAGACCGCGCTGGACATCGACTACCGTCCGAACCTCTGGGGTCTGGCTGGCCACGGGATGGGCGAAAGCCGGTTCATCGCAAGCGCCGCCGTCACCGCCAAGCTGCAATCGACGCTGCACTTCTTCGACCTGATCGTCGGGACGGAAGAGGAGTTCCACATCGCCGGCGGCAGCACCGACACCATCGCCGCCCTGCGCGCCGTCCGCGCGGTCAGCAAGGCCACCCTGGTCTGCAAGCGCGGCCCGATGGGGGCGGTCGCCTTCACCGGCGCGGTCCCCGACAGTCTTGATGACGGCGAGACCGGCCCCGGCTTCCCGATCGAGGTCTTCAACGTCCTTGGCGCTGGCGACGGGTTCATGTCGGGGCTGCTGAAGGGCTGGCTCGACCAGGAGCCCTGGCCCACCGCCCTGAAATACGCCAATGCCTGCGGGGCCTTCGCCGTTTCCCGCCACGGCTGCACCCCGGCCTACCCGTCCTGGGAGGAGTTGCAGTTCTTCCTCAGGCGCGGGGTCGTCGAACCGGCGCTGCGCAAGGACGCCGCGCTGGAACAGATCCATTGGGCGACCAACCGCCGTGATCCGGTCGGGGGGGACTGGTCGGTGATGCGCGTCTTTGCCTTCGACCACCGGATGCAGCTTGAACAGATGGAGGGTGCCACTCCCGCCAGGATCGGCGCGTTCAAGGAGCTGTGCCTGCAAGCCGCCCTCAAGGTCGCGAACGGCCAGCCCGGCTATGGCGTCCTTTGCGACAGCCGCCTTGGCCGCGACGCCCTGTTCCAGGCGGCCGGCACCGGCCTGTGGATCGGGCGGCCCGTCGAATGGCCCGGCTCACGCCCGCTGACGCTGGAACCAGAGCTGGGGCCGGACTTCGGCGGCTTGCAGGAATGGCCGCTGGAGCATGTGGTCAAGGTCCTGTGCTTTTACCACCCCGAGGATGACGCTGCGACCAGGGCCGCGCAGGAGGACACCGTCCTCCGCCTGTTCCACGCCTGCCGCCGCAACCGGCTGGAGATGCTGCTGGAGATCATCCCGTCGAAGGTCGGCCCCACCGACGACCAGACCTCTGCGCAGATCATCCAGCGGTTCTATGACCTTGGCGTCTACCCCGACTGGTGGAAGCTGGAACCTTTCGCCACCGACGCTGC
The DNA here is from genome assembly GCA_013824055.1 of Rhodobacter sp. Taxonomy (GTDB): domain Bacteria; phylum Pseudomonadota; class Alphaproteobacteria; order Rhodobacterales; family Rhodobacteraceae; genus Tabrizicola. Next base: position 1,239 of record PNNE01000270.1, read on the forward strand.
CTGGGCCAATGCCTGCGCCGCGATCACCAGGAACGACCCGCATGTCAGGGGCGTCGTGGTGCTGGGTCTTGACGCCAGCGAAGCCGACCTTGCGGCATCCTTGACCCTTGCGGCCAGGCAGCCGCTGGTGAAAGGCTTCGCCATCGGCCGCACGATCTTTGGCGACGCCGCGCGCGGCTGGCTGAAGGGCGGGCTGACCGATGCCGCCGCCGTCGACATGATGTCCGACCGTTACGCCCGCCTTGCCAATCTGTGGGACAAGGCCCGCGAGGGAGCAAGCAAATGACCACGATCCGCCTGACCGCCGCCCAAGCCCTGGTCCGCTGGCTGTCCGTACAGCAGGCCGAGGACGGCGGCCGCTTCATCGAGGGCGTCTGGGCGATCTTCGGCCACGGCAATGTCGCCGGTCTGGGCGAGGCGCTGCACGCCCACAAGGACCAGCTTCCGACCTGGCGCGGCCAGAACGAGCAGACGATGGCCCATGCCGCCATCGCCTATGCCAAGGCGCAGCACCGGCGGAAGGCGATGGCGGTGACCTCCTCCATCGGGCCGGGGGCGACCAACATGGTGACGGCGGCGGCGCTGGCCCATGTGAACCGGCTGCCCGTCCTGTTCATCCCCGGCGACGTCTTCGCCAACCGCGCGCCGGACCCGGTCCTGCAGCAGATCGAGGATTTCGACGACGCGACCGTCAGCGCCAACGACTGCTTCCGCCCGGTCGTGCGCTATTTCGACCGCATCAGCCGCCCGGAACACGTCATGACCGCCCTGCCCCGCGCCCTGCGCGTCATGACCGACCCGGCCAACTGCGGCCCGGTGTGCCTGGCCTTCTGCCAGGACACGCAGGCCGAGGCCTACGACTATCCGGTGGACTTCTTCAAGCCCCGCGTCTGGCACATCCGCCGCCCCGAGCCCGACCAGCGCGAGCTGGAGGCCGCCGTCGCCGCGATCCGGGCCGCGAAAGCCCCGCTGATCGTCGCGGGGGGCGGCGTGCTTTATTCCGGCGCCGAACAGGTGCTTCTGGACTTCGCCAAGGCGCACAACATCCCCCTCGTCGAAACCCAGGCCGGGAAGGGCGCGGTGGATTGGGAAGAGCCCTTGCACTTCGGCTCACCCGGCGTGACCGGCACCGGCTGCGGCAACGAGTTGGCGGCCAAGGCCGACCTGGTGATCGGCGTCGGCACCCGGTTTCAGGACTTTACCACCGGGTCGTGGACCGTGTTCAGCGCGCCGGACCGGAGGCTCCTGTCGATCAACATTCACGGGTTTGACGCGCACAAACGCGCGGCGCAACCGCTGGTATCGGACGCCAGGGTCGCGCTGGAAAAGATCAGCATCGCCCTCGGGCCGCACCGCTTCGCCGACCCCGATTTCAGCGCCCGCACCAGGTGGTTCCAGACCACCGACGGCCTTTTCGCCGCCCCGAAGGGCAACGAGCTGCCAACCGACGCCCAGGTCATCGGCGCTGTCGACCGGAACGCCGGGAAGCAAAGCCTGATCATGTGCGCCGCCGGCACCATGCCCGGCGCGCTGCATGTGTTGTGGCGGGCCGCACAAGGCGGCTATCACATGGAATACGGGTTTTCCTGCATGGGGTACGAAATCGCCGGCGCGATGGGCATCAAGATGGCGCTGCCTGACCGCGACGTGATCTGCATGGTCGGCGACGGCAGCTACATGATGGCCAACAGCGAGCTTGCGACGGCGGTGATGATGGGCATCCCCTTCACCGTGGTCCTGACCGACAACCGGGGCTATGGCTGCATCAACCGGCTGCAGGCGGCCACGGGAGGCGCTCCGTTCAACAACCTCTTGCGCGACAGCTACCATGTGAACGAGGCGAACCTGGACTTCGTCGCCCATGCCCGGTCGATGGGGGCCAATGCGGTGAAAGCCGCCAGCATCGCGGACCTGGAGGCCGAGATGCAGAAGGCGAAGTCGGCGACCATCCCCACGGTGATCGTGATCGACACCGATCCGCTGCCCGGCACCGGAGCGGGCGGGACATGGTGGGACGTGGCCGTCCCCGAGGTTTCGGACCGGGCCGAAGTGAACCAGGCGCGCAAGGCCTACGAAGCGGGCACCAGGGCGCGGTGGCTTCTCAACTGAGGCCGCACTCTACTCAACCAAGGACGAAGACATGAGCGTGAAGATCGGGATCTCTCCCATTTCCTGGCAGAACGACGACCTGCCGGACCTGACCGCCGCCTACACGATGGAGCAGGCCCTGCGCGAGGCGCGTGAGATCGGCTATACCGGCGTCGAACGGGGCCGCCGGATGCCGTCGGACACCGAAGGGCTGCGGCGCTACCTTACCGCGAACGGACTTTTCCTTTGCGGTGGCTGGTGTTCCGGCAATCTCCTCATCAATGATGTGAAGACCGAGATCGAGGCCGTCCGCAGCCAGGTCGAACTGTTCGTGGCGCTTGGTGCTCCCTGCATCGTCTATGCGGAATGTTCGAACACCGTGCAGGGCAACATCGCGGTGCCGGTGAACAACCGCCCGGAATTCGCGGCGGCTGACGTCCGGGCCTATGGCGCAAAGCTGTCAGAGCTGGCGAAGTGGATGGCGGATCAGGGGATGCCTCTGGCCTATCACCACCACATGGGCTCGTTCATCGAAAGCGAAGACGACGTGAACGCGCTGATGGAAGGCTCCACCCCGGAAGTGAAGCTCTTGTTCGACACCGGGCACCTCTTGTTCGGCGGGGCCGACGTGATGCGGGTGCTGAACACCTGGGCCGACCGGGTTCACCACGTCCACTTCAAGGACATCCGGCCCCAGGTGGTGCAGGAGGTGCGGCAGAACAACCGCAGCTTCCTTGACGCCGTGATCGCCGGGGCCTTCACCGTGCCGGGCGACGGTTGCATCGACTTTCAGGCGGTCACCGACAAGCTGCGCGCGATGGACTACAACGGCTGGATCGTGGTCGAGGCCGAGCAGGACCCGGCCAAGGCGCCTCCGTATGACTATTCGAAGCTGGGCTACGAACATATCCTGAAGGTCTGCGCCAGGGCGGGCCTTCAGATCGACCATTCCCGCCCCTCCTGAAGGAGCCATCATGCCCGACCTTCTCCGCCACCCCACCGGCACCCGCGGCAAGGTGCATGAGATCACCCCCGAAAGCGCGGGCTGGGGTTATGTCGGATTCACGCTGTACCGGCTGGAGCCGGGCGACGTGGCCGAGGAGATGACGGGCGAGACCGAGGTGATCCTGGTGATCGTCGAGGGCAAGGCAAGGCTTCAGGCCGCAGGGCAGGACTGGGGCGAGATGGGCGCGCGGATGGATGTCTTCGAGAAGACCCCGCCGCATTGCCTCTATGTCCCGACCCGCCAAAGCTGGCGGGCCACCGCCACCACCGCCTGCACCATCGGGGTCTGCAAGGCCCCCGGCCAGGGCACCCACCCGGCGCGGCGGCTGGGGCCGGAGGGGATCACCCTCACCCCGCGCGGACGCGGGACCAACACCCGCTACGTCAACAACATCGCGATGGAAGGCCGCGACGTCGCCGACAGCCTGCTGGTGACCGAGGTCTACACTCCGGCCGGGCACTGGTCGTCATATCCCAGCCACCGCCATGACGAGGACGACTTTCCGAACATGACCTACCTGGAAGAGACCTATTACATCCGGCTGAACCCCGGTCAGGGCTTCGCCGTCCAGCGGGTCTATACCGAGGACGGGTCCCTGGACGAGACGATGGCGGTGAAGAACCACGACGTCACGCTGGTCCCCAAGGGCCACCATCCCTGCGGCGCGCCCTATGGCTACGAGATGTATTATCTGAACGTGATGGCAGGGCCGATCCGCAAGTGGCGGTTCCAGAACGACCCGGACCACGACTGGATCGCCCAGCGCGACGCCTGATCCCGAAGCCAGCGGACCGCTCGTCGTGCGCCTTCGGCTTCTCCTCGCCGCCAAGGTCCCGCGACGAGAAGCCGAAGGCGCACGAGGAGCAGCCCCGGATGCGCGCCTTTGCCTTGAAGCGCCCCTCGGCCTCGTCTAATCAGATGCAAGACCGAAGGAACCCCCGAACATGCGCATCCTGATCACCAATGACGACGGCATCAATGCGCCGGGGCTGGAGGTTCTGACCCGGATCGCCACCGAAATTGCCGGCCCCAAGGGCGAGGTCTGGACTGTCGCTCCGGCTTTCGAGCAGTCAGGCGTCGGGCACTGCATCAGCTATACCCACCCGATGATGATCGCCGAGCTTGGCCCCCGCCGCTTTGCCGCCGAGGGCTCGCCCGCCGACTGCGTGCTGGCGGCGATCTACGATGTCCTTGACGGGGCCCGGCCGGACCTGGTGCTGTCGGGCGTCAACCGGGGCAACAACGCGGCCGAGAACGTGCTGTATTCCGGCACCGTCGGCGGGGCGATGGAGGCGGCGCTGCAGGGTGTCCCGGCCATCGCATTGTCGCAGTTCTTCGGCCCGGACAACGCCAGGCTGGTCGATCCCTTCGACTCCGCCCGGCTGCATGGCGCGGGCGTCGTGCGGGCGCTGCTGGACAGGGGGATCTGGACCACGGGCGACTACCGCTGCTTTTACAACGTGAACTTCCCGCCCCTTCCCGCCGCCGCCACCAAGGGCATGATGGTGGCCGCGCAAGGCTTTCGCCGCGACACCGCCTTCAGCGTCGAGCCGCATATCTCGCCCTCGGGCCGCAAGTTCCTTTGGATCAAGGGCGGCCATCAGCACACGCCCACCCTGCCCGGCAGCGATGCGGCGGTGAACCTCGATGGCTATATCTCGATCACGCCGATGCGCGCCGACCTGACCGCGCATGACCTGCTGGCCGACCTGCAGGCGAGCCTGGCATGACCCAGGGACCGGAGGACCTTCCCGCCTCCGAGCTTGCCGAACGCAAGATGCGCTTTCTCTTTGCCCTGCGGTCGCGCGGCGTGACCGACGCCCGCGTCCTGACCGCGATGGAAAGGATCGACCGCGGGCTTTTCGTCCGCAACGTCTTTGCCGACCGCGCCTACGAGGACATGCCCCTGCCCATCGCCTGCGGCCAGACGATCAGCCAGCCCTCCGTGGTTGGCCTGATGACCCAGGCACTGCAGGTAAGCCCGCGCGACACGGTGCTGGAGATCGGGACCGGGTCGGGCTACCAGGCCGCGATCCTGTCGCAGCTGGCGCGGCGGGTCTATACCGTGGACCGCTACCGCCGCCTGGTCCGTGAAGCGGCCGAGCTGTTCCGCCAGCTTGACCTGGTGAACATCACGCCGATCACGGCCGACGGCTCGCACGGGCTGCCGGACCAGGCCCCCTTCGACCGGATCATCGTGACGGCGGCGGCCGAGGACCCTCCCGGCCCGCTGCTGGAGCAGCTGAAACCCGGCGGGATCATGGTCGTTCCGGTGGGCCAGTCCGACGCGGTGCAGGCCCTGATCAAGGTGACGCGCACCCAAAGCGGTTTCGACTACGAAGAACTTCGCCCAGTGCGATTTGTCCCACTGGTCGAAGGGCTCGGCTCCGAGTAGTATTCGCGGCAGAAATCGGGGGCCCCGGAAACCGGGCCAACCCGGACAGGCGATTATCAGGCGGGACCACATGGCAAAGACGGGCAGACTTCGCGCAACGCTGGTCATGAGCGCAAGCGCGCTGGCGCTGGCAGGCTGCATGGACACCGGGAACCTTGACTGGGACCTGCGGACCGGGCGCGGCGACACCTCGGAAGCGGCGCGCCAGGCCACGGCTGCGGCCCCCTTGCCGGACCAGAACGGCATCATTTCCTACCCCGACTACCAGATGGCCACCGCCCGGCGCGGCGAAAGCGTTGCCAGCATGGCCGGCCGGCTGGGCATGAACCCCGAAGACCTGGCCCGCACCAACGCGCTGCGCCCGACCGACCCCCTGCGTGAGGGCGAGATGCTTCTGCTGCCCAGGCGCGTCGCGGCGGCACCGCAGCCGGCGCTCATCGGCGGGTCGAGCCTGCCATCGGGCGGGGGCGTGGACATTTCCTCGATCGCCACCACGGCGCTGGACCAGGCCGGGCCGACGCCGGTCGCCAGCTCTCCCGCCGCGTCAAAGCCGGTCTCGGGCCAGCCCCTGACCCACCGTGTCGCGCGGGGCGAGACGGCGTTTACCATCGCGCGAACCTACAACGTGTCGGCCAAGGCGCTGGCCGACTGGAACCAGCTGGGCGCGGACATGGCCGTGCGCGAGGGTCAGACGCTGATCATCCCGATCGCCACCGCTGCCGCGCCGAACCCGGAACCTGTGCCGACCCCGCCAGGCGCGGGCAGCCCAACTCCCGAACCGCCCTCGGCCAGCAAGCCGCTGCCGGACGAGACGACCGAGGCGGCGGCGACCAGGCCCTCGGCCACGCCGCCCTCGCCCGATCTTGGGGCCGAAAAGACCACCACGTCGAGGATGGCGATGCCGGTCGCGGGCAAGATCATCCGCGGCTATGACGCGAAGAAGAACCAGGGGATCGCCATTGCCGCCGCAGCAGGCAGCCCGGTGAAGGCCGCGGATGCGGGCACCGTGACGGTGATCTCGGCGGACACCACCGGCAAGGGCATCGTCATCATCCGCCATGCGGGCGACCTGCTGACAGTCTATGTCGGGGTGAACGGCCTGGTGGTGAAGAAGGGCGACAAGGTGAAGCGGGGCCAGGAGATCGGCAAGGTCGCGCCCGGCGATCCGGCCTTCGTGCATTTCGAGGTGCGCAACACCTCGAAGCAAAGCTTCGACCCGGTGGGCTTTCTGCAATAGCAGACGTCTCGACGCGGCAAGGCCTGCACGCCTCGGCCGGGGTCAGTCCCCGAGGGGCCGGTGTGAGGGGCCGGCGTGAGATGCCGGCGTCAGGCGCGCACCCGCCCCACCAGCACCTTGTCGATGCGGCGGCCGTCAAGGTCGATCACCTCGAAACTGTAGCCTTCCGCGGTGACCGTGGCGCCCAGGTCGGGGATCTGGCCCATCTGGTGCAGGATCAGCCCCGCCACGGTGTCATATTCCCCCGCCAGATCGCGCGGCAGGCCAAGGCGGTCGCAGAATTCGTCGACCGGCATCCAGCCCGCGACCAGAAAGCTGCCGTCGGCGCGTTCGACCATCGCGGGTTCGTCGGCCTCGGACGAGGCGACCGCGCCGGTGATCGCTTCCAGCACGTCGCCAGTGGTCAGGATGCCCTCGAAGTGGCCGTATTCGTCATAAACCAGCGCAAAGCGGTGCTCTGAGCGTTGCAGGATCTCCAGCACGTCCAGCGCCTCGGACCGGTCGGAGACCACCGGCACCTCGCGCACCAGCGCCTTGATCGACAGGGTTTCGCGCCGCGAGACGACCTGGAAGGCCTCGGTCAGCAGGACGATGCCCACGACGTCGCCCTCGGCATTGGCGACGGGCATCCGGGGGCGGGCAATCTTGCGGATCGCGGCCACCGCCTCGGCCCCGGTGGCATCGAGCGGCAGCATCTCGACCTCGTGCCGCGGGGTCATCAGCGCGCTGGCGGTCCGATCCGACAGACGCATGACGCCCGCCATCATCTCGCGTTCCTCGGTTTCCAGGATGCCGCCTTCATGCGCCTCGGCCAGAAGGACATGGACTTCTTCTTCGGTGACCCGGTTCTCGCTGGCCCCGCGCTGGCCAAGAAGCCAGAGCAGAAGCCTGCCTGACCGGTCCAGGAACCAGACCACCGGGGCGCCGACCACCGACAGGAACGTCATGGCCGGAGCCATGCGGATCGCGACCGCCTCGGGGTCGCGCAGCGCGATCTGCTTTGGCACCAGCTCGCCCACGATCAGGCTGACATAGGTGATCGCCACGACCACGCCACCGACGCCCAGGGTCACGGCCCAGTCGCCGGGCACGCCCTGCGCCATCAGCCACTGCTGCAGCCGCAGGCCCAGCGTCGCCCCCGACAAGGCCCCCGACAACACGCCGACGGCGGTGATGCCGATCTGCACGGTGGACAGGAACCGTCCCGGATGTTCGGCCAGCCGAAGCGCCATCCGCGCGCCGCGGCTTTTCGCTTCCAGCGACTTCAGCCGACCGGGCCGCGCGCTGACGATGGCAAGCTCGGACATCGCGAGGACGCCGTTCAGGACGATGAGGGCCAGAATGACCAGAAGTTCTGTGAGCATTGTTCTACCGGGGTAAGGCCGGATGCCGCCGCTGGCAAGCCGGAACCGCCGTCACAGGTGAAGCCGCACCCCTTCGCGGGCGGCAAGGTCACAGAAGAACTGCCAGGCCACCCGGCCCGACCGGCCGCCCCGCGTTGCCTGCCATTCGATCGCCTCGGCATGCAGACGCTCGCCCGGCACCGTCACCCCATGCGCCGCGCAATACCCGCGGATCATTTCCAGGTAATCGTCCTGGGAGCAGGGATGAAAGCCAAGCCACAGCCCGAAGCGGTCCGACAGCGAGACCTTCTCCTCGACCGCCTCGCCGGGATTGATCGCGGTGGAGCGTTCGTTCTCGATCATGTCGCGGGGCATCAGGTGGCGGCGGTTCGACGTGGCGTAGAACAGCACGTTCTCGGGCCTCCCCTCGATCCCGCCGTCGAGGACCGCCTTCAGCGACTTGTAGTGCTGGTCGTCGTGGCTGAACGACAGGTCGTCGCAGAACAGCAGGAACCGGAAGGGTGCCGCGCGCAGATGCGACAGCAGGCGCTGGACGGACGGAAGGTCCTCGCGGGAAAGCTCCACGATCTTCAGGTCATGGCCTTCGGCCCGGACCTGGGCGTGGACTGCCTTCACCAGGCTGGACTTCCCCATCCCCCGCGCGCCCCAGAGCAGCGCGTTGTTTGCAGGCAATCCCACCGCAAAGTGCCGGGTGTTCTCCAGCAGCGTATCGCGTGAGCGGTTCACGCCGACCAGAAGCGACAGGTCCACGCGGCTGACATGGGCCACCGGCTCCAGCCGGTCGGGGCTCGTGTGCCAGACGAAAGCCTCGGCGGTGAAGTCCGGGGCGGGCATCGGCGCCGGGGCAAGCCGCTCCAGGGCGGCCGCGATCCGGTCGAGGGGATCGGTCACGCCTTGGTCTCCCCGGGCTTGTCCGTCTCCTCGGCATCGGTCTCGTCGTCCCAAAGACCCTGGGCGCGCAGCTCTGCCTCGCGCCGCTTCTCGATCCGGCGGATCAGGAAGATCGACACTTCGTACAGCGGGTAGACCGCGAAGAAGAGGATCATCTGGCTCAGCACATCGGGCGGCGTGACCAGGGCGGCCACGATCAGGATGACGACGATGGCATAGCGCCGCATGTTGGCCAGACCCGCCGAGGTCGCCAGCCCGGCCTTGCCCATCAGGGTCAGAAGAACCGGCAGCTGAAAGCAAAGCCCGAAGGCCAGGATCAGCTTCAGGCTGATGTCCAGCGTCTCGTTCACCTTGCCCTGGAAGACAATCTCGATCCCCTCGCTTGGCGCGGCGGGCACGATGGCAGCGGCTCCGGTGCCAGAGGACAGGCCCGGCAACAGCGCCGTCACGACCGAAAAGGCATCCGCAAAGCCCAGAAAGAAGGTCATCGCGATCGGCGTCACCACGTAATGCGCAAAGGCGGCGCCCAGAAAGAACAGGACGGGCGAGGCGATCAGGAAGGGCAGAAAGGCCTGCTTTTCGTTGCGGTAAAGACCTGGGGCGACAAAGCGCCAGAGCTGGTAGGCGATGACCGGAAAGCTGACCATAAGTCCGGCGACAACCGAGATATGGACCAGGGTGAAGAAATATTCCTGCGGCGCGGTGTACTGCATCACCGGGTTCGGATTCCCGAGGTCGCGCATTGCCGTCTCGATCGGCTGCAACATGAAGTCCAGGATCGGCTCGGCCACGATGAAACACAGGATCATTCCGACCAGGAAGGCCCCGACCGCCCAGATCAGCCGGTTGCGCAACTCGATCAGATGCTCGACCAGCGGGGCCGAGCTGTCCTCGATGTCATCCTTGGCGGTCATTCTGCGTCCCCGGCCGGGCTGTCCGGCTTCTTGCGGCGGCGTCCCGGTGCCTTGGGTGCGGCGGTCGGTGCCGCAGCGTCCGGCTGCGACAACGACCTAAGTTTTGCCGAGGCCTCGTCCAGCACCGCCTTGCGCGCCGCCTTCCTCTCGTAAAGCGCCGCCGTGGCCGGGCCGACCGGGGCGGCCGGCATGGCGGCAGTCGCCGCCCTGTCCGCAGCCGGGGCCGCCGAAGTCATCGCGGCGGGCATCGGCGCCCCAGCCACTGGCGGCGGCTGGCTCATCGACGGCGGGCTCATCGGCGGCGGGGTCAGCGGCTTGGTGGGCACCGCGGCGTTCTTCATCGGGTCCCATTTCTCGAACCTGTCGGCGGCGGATTTCACCGCCTCAAGCCCCATCGTCTTGGGCGAGGCGACCTTCTTCAGGTCATCGGCCACGTCCTTGACGCCGGACTCCTTGGCCGCCTGCTCCATCGCGCGGCTGAACTCACGCCCCATCGAGCGGATCTTCGCGGTGAAGCGACCCAACTCGCGGAACATGCCGGGCAGGTCCTTCGGGCCGATGACGATCAGCGCGACGATGCCCACGATCAGAAGCTCGGACCAGCTGAAGTCCATCTTGCTTTCCCTTCAGACGAGGTCGTTCAGACCTTGTCCTTCTCGGCCGGGGTCACATCCTTGGCCTCTTCGGCCTTGGCGTCCTCGATTTCCTTGGAGCCGTCGCTGACCCCCTTCTTGAAGGCGGTGATGCCCTTGCCGACTTCGCCCATCAGGCTGGACACCTTGCCCTTGCCGAACAGCACCAGAAGCACGACCGCAATCAGCAGAAGCCCTGGCAGACCGATGTTCTGAAACATGCAAACCTCCGTGTGCGGCCCCGACGCGGGGCCATGTCCCGTCTCTGCTGTCTGATTACGCCCCTCTCGAGGTCGCTTCCAAGACCCAAGCCGCTTGCGCAGGGCAGTCAACTGACAGTATTTTGTCAGTAAGGTGGGCAATATTGCCCACCCTACCCCCGGATGACCCATGAAACGCGACGCCCGGCTTTACGACATCGTCCAGTCCCTGCGCGACGGCAGACTGCACACCGCGTCCGAGCTGGCCCGGCGACTCGGGGTTTCGACCCGCACGATCTGGCGCGACATGGATATTCTGGCCGCGACCGGCCTGCCGGTCGAGGGCGAACGGGGGCTGGGCTACATCCTGCGCTCGCCCCTGATGCTGCCGCCGACGATGCTGACGCCCGAAGAGCTGGAGGCGCTGGTCGAGGGGCTGCGCCACGTCGGGCAAGAGGGCAATGCGCGGGCCAAGGCAGCGCGGAGCCTTCTGTACAAGGTCGCAACGCTGTTGCCGCAATCGGGGATCGAAGTGGAGGGGTGATGCCGGGACCCCAAAATCCTTGAGCAAGGATTTTGCCAAATTTCTTTCTCAAGAAATTTGCCCCGCCCAAACCCCTGCTCACAGACCCCTGCCAGTTGGCCCCTGCCATGCCGCAAGGCGAAATCGCGGCGGGCGGGCACCGGCAAGCCGGCGCTGGCCGGGCGCGCGCTCAGTTGGCGGCGAACACGAAGCAGCGGTCGCGGCGGATCATCAGCCACAGCACCGTCCCCGGCTTCGGCAGAAAGACCCCCGGCACGCTGGCGGTCAGCTTCGCGCCTTCGAAATCCATGGCGAAATCGACCAGGCTTTCGCGCCCCAGATAGCGGCTGCGCAGAACCGTGCCGCGTGCCGGGACCCCGTCTTCCGGCGTCGGGTTCGGGCCGCGCCCGCCGCGGTCGAAGTCGATGCGCAGGTGCTGCGGGCGGATCACGATGTCGACCTCTCCGCCGTCGGCATGGCCAGGCGTCAGGAAGGCGCCGAAGGGCGTGTCGGTCAAGGCCCCCCGAGAGGTGCCGCGGATCACGTTGATATCGCTGAAGAAGGCCGCCGCCGCCTTGTCCAGGGGGGCGTTGTAGACATTGTAGGGCGCGCCCTTCTGCACCACGCGGCCGGCCCGCATCAGGGCGATCTCGTCGGCCATCCGCATCGCCTCGTCGGGTTCATGCGTGACCAGAAGCACGGCCGCGCCCTCTTCCTTCAGAAGCTCCAGCGTCCGGTCGCGGATGCCGTCACGCAGCCGGTTGTCCAGGCCCGAGAACGGCTCGTCCATCAGCATGACCTTTGGCTTCGGTGCCAGCGCCCGCGCCAGGGCGACGCGCTGCTGTTCGCCCCCCGAAAGCTCGTGCGGGTGCTTGGGACCAAAGCCGGCGAGGTCAACCCGTTCCAGAAGTTCGCCGACCCGACGCGCCTTTTCCATCCGGTCGATCCGCAGACCGAAGCCGACATTCTCGGCCACCGTCAAGTGCGGGAACAGCGCGAAATCCTGGAACATCAGCCCGACCGACCGCCGTTCGGGCGGGACATGCACGCCGGGTCCGGCCACGACCTGGCCATCCAGCACCACCTCGCCCGCATCGGCCCGCTCGACCCCCGCGATGATCCGCAGCGTCGTCGACTTGCCGCAGCCCGAGGGGCCCAGAAGGCAGGTCACCTGCCCTGCCGCGACCGCAAGCGACACATCATCCACCACCCGCCGCCCCCCGAAAGAGCGGACCAGGTGGCGAACCTCTAGCCGTGGGGGAGTGCTGTCGGGCATTGCATCCAAGAGTGGTCCTGAGGGTTGTCTAGCAGCGCCCTTCTGGCGCTACAACCGCCTGCCCCGCGACCGATGACCGCAAAATTGGCGCAAACTGTCCACGTTTTGCACAGAATGCGGCGCTATGAGGGGATTGTTCATTCCCGGACAAGAGGTCCCGGCCATGTTGTTCCGTCCGCTTGCGCTATTGTGCGCCATCGCAATCCTGGCCGGGTTGTTCCTGCCCTGGGTCGCCACCCCGGTCGGGGCCAACCTGGCCCCCTGGGACGCGCTGCCCGCCTTTGACCGCGCCTCGGTCGAAACCTTCCTGACCCAGGCCCCGAACGAAGTGCGGCTTTTCCTGCTGTCCTTCGTCCTTGCCGCGCTGTTCGTGCTGGTGGCCCTGGTCGGGCTGGAAAGGCGCTGGCTGGCCTTCCTGACCGGCGTCTGCGTCGTGGGACTGGCCGGGATCACCGTCTGGCAATCGCGTGCGGCGCTTGGCCTGGTTCCGCCGCAATGGACGATCGAGGAGGCCAACCGCCTGTTCCTTCTGGCAAACGACGTGCTGGGCACGGGCGGCTGGGCCTGGGTCGGCGGCGGGGCGCTCTTGCTGCTGCTGGGCGTCTTCGACCCCGGCCGGGCAAAGCCGCGCGCGGCTACAGCGTCGCGTTGGTAGCACCGCCGTCCAGAAGGACGTTCTGCCCGACGATGAACCCCGCGTGTTGCGAACACAGGAACGCGCAGGCCGCGCCGAATTCGGCCGGTGTGCCGTAGCGCCCTGCCGGGATGGTGGCGGCACGTTCGCTGATCGCTTCTTCCATGCTGATCCCCTTGGCCTTGACCACTGCCGCATCCAGCGCGATGGCCCGGTCGGTCGCATGGATGCCGGGCAGAAGGTTGTTGATCGTCACCCCCTTGCCCGCCACCTGCCGCGAGGTGCCCGCGACGAAGCCGGTCAGCCCCGCGCGGGCCGAGTTCGACAGACCCAGCACCGCCACGGGCGACTTGACCGAAACGCTGGTGATGTTGACCACCCGCCCCCAACCCTGGGCCATCATGCCCGGCAGCACCGCCTGCATCAGCGCGATGGGGGTCAGCATGTTGGCGTCCAGCGCCTTGATGAAATCCTCGCGGCCCCAGTCGGACCACATGCCCGGCGGCGGGCCACCGGCGTTGGTCACCAGGATGTCGAACGGCCCCTGCGCCAGCACCGCCGCACGCCCCGCCTCGGTCGTGATGTCGGCGGCGACGGTCGTCACGTTCACCTGATGGCGCGCGCGGATGTCCGCGGCTGCCGCCTCCAGCGCCTCGACCCCGCGGGCGTTCAGCACAAGATCGACGCCCGCCTCGGCCAGCGCCTCGGCACAGCCGCGCCCCAGCCCCTTGGACGAGGCACAGACCAGTGCCCGCTTGCCCGCAATTCCCAGATCCATGCGCAACCCTCCTGATTTGGGCAAAGCCTAGCAGCCACACCTGCAAGGGCAAGACGCCCCATCTGTTGCGGCGAACCCGTCCGCGCGCTATGGGGGGCGTCATGTCGAACCGCGCCCCCCTTCCGCCCGAAATCTCCAATCCTGAAATACGGAGGCGCCGGACCTTTGCGATCATCTCGCACCCCGACGCCGGCAAGACCACGCTGACCGAAAAGTTCCTGCTGTTCGGGGGTGCCATCCAGATGGCGGGCCAGGTCCGCGCCAAGGGCGACGCACGGCGCACGCGGTCCGACTTCATGAAGCTGGAGCAGGAGCGGGGGATTTCCGTCTCGGCCTCTGCCATGTCCTTCGATTTCCGGCACTATCGCTTCAACCTGGTGGACACGCCCGGCCACAGCGATTTTTCCGAAGACACCTACCGCACCCTCACGGCAGTCGATGCCGCGATCATGGTGATCGACGGGGCCAAGGGA
>PNNE01000414.1 GCA_013824055.1 Rhodobacter sp.
TCAGATCGCGGCCCAGTCCCGGAAGATCGGCTGTCCGACCTGCTGGCTGGCCGCACCGGTCTGCTGGGTTGACCCGCCGGCCTGCTGGCCCTGCTGCTGCTGGCTGGGGGTATTGCTGCCGCCTTGCTGAGGCTGGCTTGGGGTCGTGGCCATCTGACTGCTCCGTTTGGCTCTTGTTTTTCCCATATTGCGCGGGTCCTTGGCCGCAACAAGCCGGGGTTATGTCGATTTTGCGACGATATGGCGAAAACGTGCGACATCGGCAACAGGTCTTTGATCACGTTCCGGTTTTCCTGACCGATACCCTGCCCCGCCTTGTCCGCAGGGCTTGCCGTCGCGCCGCTTCGAGTTCACCTTGTCGCTCAGAAGGAGACCTGACATGCCGCCCAAGAACCGTTTCGCCGAGCTTCTGCCCGAGATCACCGCCTGGCGCCGCGATTTCCACGAACACCCCGAGCTTCTGTTCGACGTCCACCGCACGGCTGCCCGCGTGGCGGAACTGTGCCGGTCCTTCGGCTGCGACGAGGTTGTCGAAGGGATCGGCCGGACGGGCGTCGTCGCCGTGATCAAGGGTCGGACCGACAGCAAGGGCCGCGTCATCGGACTGCGCGCCGACATGGATGCGCTGCCGATCAGGGAACAGACCGGGGTCCCCTATGCCTCCAAGGTTCCCGGCAGGATGCATGCCTGCGGGCATGACGGGCATACGGCGATGCTGCTGGGGGCGGCCAAATACCTGGCCGAGACGCGGAACTTCGACGGCAGCGTCGTCTGCATCTTCCAGCCCGCCGAAGAGGGCGGCGGCGGCGGGCGCGAGATGGTCAGGGACGGGATGCTGTCGCGCTGGAACGTCCAGGAAGTCTACGGGATGCACAACATGCCCGGCATCCCGGTCGGCCACTTCGCGATCCGCTCCGGCGCGATGATGGCCGCGGCCGACCAGTTCGAGATCGTGGTGACGGGGAAGGGCGGCCACGCCGCCAAGCCGCATGACTGCGTCGATACCACCGTGGTCAGCGCGCATATCATCGTGGCCTTGCAGACCATCGCCAGCCGCAATGTCGATCCGTTGAAACAGATCGTGGTCAGCGTCTGCACGGTCGAAACCGACTCCACCGCCCATAACGTCATCCCGCAGGTGGTGACGATGAAGGGCACGGTCCGCACGATGGACCGGCAGGTGCAGGACTTCGTCGAATCCCGCATCGGTCAGATCGTCGAGGGCACGGCCCTGGCGCTTGGTGCCCGGGCCGAGGTCCACTACCAGCGCGGCTATCCGGTCACGGTCAACGCACCCGAAAACACCGCCTTCGCAGCCGAGGTCGCCCGCAAGGTTTCGGGCCAGGTCGACACCGATACCGCGCCCCTGATGGGGGCCGAGGATTTCAGCTTCATGCTGAACGAACGCCCCGGCGCCTATATCTTCCTGGGCAACGGCGATACCGCGATGGTCCACCACCCGGCCTACAACTTCGACGACAGCGCGATCCCCTTCGGCTCCAGCTGGTATGCCGAGATGGCCGAGACCCGGATGCCCGCCGCGTGATCGCAGTGATCCCGGATGCGCCGCCGCTCGGTGTTTGAGCGGCAGTGCGGGGTGCGTAGCGGGCCGTGGGCTCTGTCTTGCAGGGTCGTGCTGCATCGCAGCAATTCCCGCTGCGGTTAGGTGAAAAGGCTTTTCACACGCTGCTGGCAGCCCGATGCGCTTCGGGTTTCGCGGGCCGCGCTGCCGTCCCGTCCGGGCAAATCGCGGGACCTGGCGTCGAGGGCTGGCATTGCGGACGCCAGGCCTTACCGCAAGGGTTGTCGTGGCGTTGCAGCCCGCACCTGAACCCGGTGACAAGCAGACTTGCGGGACTGCGGCATCTGACCGATAATTCGGGACCTTGGATCGAGGACGGATGGGAGACGCAGGCCAGCCTGACACCGGGACTGCACAACCTGCGCGGGTAGAACTGCGCGTGGTCGAGTTGATGAATCGTCTGCTCGACGTGACCCCCGACACCATCGACAGCGAGATTGACGCCGTGCTGGCGACGCTGGGCGAAAGCTACGGCTTTGCCCGCACTTTCCTGTTTCGCTATGCCGTGGCGAGCGGATACCGCAACACGCATGAATGGGTCGCGCCGGGTGTCCAGCCGCTGAAGCCGGTGATGCAGGGCGCCACGCAGGTTGTCCGTCCCGCCTGGCACCAGGCCTTCATCGAAGGTCGGCCCGTCAAGATCCTGGACCGGTCCGAGCTTCCCGAAGGCTCGCCCGAGCATCGGTTCCTGAGCGAGATCGGCGTCCATTCCACCCTGATGGTGCCGCTGTGCGACGGGGACCGGCTCTTCGGGGTGATCGGCTTCGACTGCTGCCGCCCCGAACGGCACTGGCAGGACGAAGCGGTCTTCCTGCTGACCTCGATCGGGCGCGCGGTGTCCTCGATCATCCTTCGGGTCGAGGCTGCGCGGGCCGAGGCCGCCTTGCGCAGCCACCTTGCCGCCACGCTGAACGCGCTGCCGGATCTGGTGATCGAACTGGCACCGACGGGCGAGATCGTCGCCTGCCAAAGCGACAAGCTGCCCTGGCTGTCCAGCCTGGTGCGGGCCGGGATCGGTCGCCACGTGGCCCAGGTCCTGCCGCTGCCGCTGGCCCGGCTGATGACGGAAATCCTGGATGCGCCGCCGGGTGACGCGGTTTCGCTGACCCGGCGGGTCGGGGTCTCGACCCTGGTTGCGCCGCACCGCTACGAGGTCTCGGTCGCCCGGCTGAACGCGGGGGGGCCGGGGCAGCAGGCGAACCTGATCGTGGTGATCCGAGACGTCGCCGCCTCGGACCGCTCCAGCGAGATGACCTCGTTCCGCGAGGGTCAGTTCACCGCGTTTTTCGAGATGTGCCCGCATCCGATCCTGCTGAGCGATTTCGACACCGATGAGATCATCGACGTCAATCGGGCCTTCAAGACGGTGTTCGGGCTTGACCCGCAGGCCGGGACAGACCTGCAGGTGCAGCAGATCCTGCCTGAGGACGGAACCTGGGTGCTCGAAGGTGCGAAGGCCGCGCTGAAGGCCGCCCAGACCTATGGGCCAGTGGAGGTCACTTTCCGCTGCAAGGCCGGCCACAGCTTTCCGGCGGTGGTGCGCTGCTTCACAAGCTCTGACCCCAATGGCCGCCGCCTGGTCTGGTCGCTGATCGAGGACATCACCGAGATCCGCGCCAAGGAAGTCGCATTGCAGGCCGGTCGCGATGCGCTGGAG
Organism: Rhodobacter sp.; assembly: GCA_013824055.1. GTDB lineage: Bacteria > Pseudomonadota > Alphaproteobacteria > Rhodobacterales > Rhodobacteraceae > Tabrizicola. The sequence goes on from PNNE01000414.1 coordinate 3,240, forward strand.
GCGACGAAGGCCCGTTTCCTGGCCGCGATCGAGGCGCTGGACGACGGCTTTGCCATCTTCGACGCCGACGACCGGCTGGTCCTGTGGAACTCGCCTTATGTCCGGGTCTTCAGCCGGATCGCCGACCTGATCCGCGAGGGCGCGCTTTACGACGACCTGCTGCGCGCGGCGATCGCCCGGGGGGTCTTCGGTGCCGAAGGCGAGCGCGACGATGCAAACCTGCAACGTCGGCTTGACCGCCCGCTGACCGAGGTCTGGGACAACGAGGACGAACTGGCCGACGGGCGGCTGATCTGGGTCCGCGAACGCGCCACCCCTTCGAAAGAAACCGTCGGGCTTTACGAGGATGTGACCGCCCGTCGCCTGGCGGACCGCCGGCTTGAACAGGTCGTCGACGGCGGTGGCATCGCGGTCTGGGACTGGGCTGCGGATGACGGTTTCACCACGATCAACGACTGCTGGGAGACGATGCTTGGCCTCGGCTCGGCGCGGGCGCTGGTTGACCTGATCGAACTTGTCCACCCCGAGGACCGTCTTGCCGTCGCCGAGGCGCAGCGCGAGGTGTTCCTGTCGGGCAGCGAGACCTTCTCGCTGCGCAGCCGGGTGCGCCACCAGAGCGGCAAGTGGGTCTGGCTGCTGACCCGCGGCCATGTCGTGGCGCGGTGGGCCGACGGCAGCCCGCGCCGGATTTCGGGCATCACGCTGGACGTCACGGTCCAGGCCGAGGCCGAACAGCGACTGACCCATGTGATCGACGGCACCCAGGTCGGCACCTGGGAACACGACATGCGCACCGGCATCACCCTGGTCAGCGACCGCTGGGCCGAGATCCTGGGCTTCCGTGCGGTCGAGCTGAACCCGATGTCGCTGCAGCGCTGGCTGGACATGCTGCACCCCGATGACGCCGAAGGCCTGATCTCGCACGAACGGGAAGCCTTCGAGACCGGCCAGTGGCAGGTCGAACACGAGGTCCGCCTGCGCCACCGTGACGGGCATTGGGTCTGGGTCCTGACCCGCGCCCAGGTCTCCGAGTGGGACGAGGACGGCTGCCCGGTCAAGACCAGCGGATCAACCTCGACATCTCGGCGGCGAAGGCGCTGGAATTCGCGCTGGCCCGCGAACGCGACACCCTGGCCCGGGTGATGGAGGCCTCGGTGTCCGGCATCGTCGTCGTTGACGAACGTGGCGCCGTGGTCTTCGCCAATGCCGCGGCCGAGCGTGTTCTGGGCCGCAAGGTCCGTGCCGGAAGCCGCCTTCTGTCGCTTCTGGGGACCGGGGGCGTCACGGACCTGGATGGCAACCGGATCCCGCCGCACCGTCTGCCCTTTGCCCGCGCGCTGGCAGGCGAGCCGGGGATGCATGAAGTGCGCCACGACCTGCACTGGCCCTCGGGCGAACGCCGCGTCGTCGCCGTCACCTCGGCCCGGCTTTCGGCGGCCGGGACCGAAGCCGCCGTGGTCTGCACCTTCACCGACATCACCGACGAGGTGCAAAGCCAGGACCGGCTCCGCGCCGCGATGACCGCCGCCGAGACCGCCAACCGCGCCAAGTCCGACTTCCTGGCCGCGATGAGCCATGAAATCCGCACCCCCCTGAACGGCGTTCTGGGCATGGCCACCGTGCTTGGCTCGCGGCTGACCGACCCGCAGGAACAGGCGATGGTCCGGGTGATCCGCGATTCGGGCGAACACCTCCTGGGTGTGATCAACGACATCCTCGACCTTGCCAGGATCGAGGCCGGACGCATGGTGCTGGACCCGCGGCCGATCCGCCTGCCGGATATCCTGATGCGCGTCGCCTCGCTGCACCAGATCGCCGCGACCGAAAAGGGCGTCCGGCTGATCATCCACTGCAGCGGCGGCGCGGGCGGCGAGCTTCGTCTGGGCGACGAGATGCGGCTGATCCAGATCCTGCACAATCTGATGGGCAACGCGCTGAAGTTCACCGATGCGGGCCATGTGCGGGTCGAGATCGACTGCTCGGACCCTGAAGCCATCACCATCGAGGTGCAGGACACCGGCATCGGGATGTCGCCCGAGGAGATCGCGCGCGCCTTCGAAGAGTTCACGCAAGGCATGGGCGGCTCGCGCCGCAGCCATGTCGGGACCGGTCTCGGCCTGCCCATCGTGCGCCGGCTTGCCAGCTTGATGCAGGGCGAGGGCTCGCTGCAGTCGGTCGAGGGGCAGGGCGTCACGGCCCGGGTCCTGCTGAAGATCCCGGTGCTGGCCGCCGGCGCTGCCCAGGACGCCGGCTCGGACTCCCGCCAGCTGCCGCCGCTGCGGGTGCTGGCGGCCGAAGACAACGCGACCAACCGGATCATCCTGCAAAGCATGTTGCAGTCCCTGGGGGTCGAGACGGTGATCGTCGCTGACGGACAGCAGGCGCTGCATCGCTTCCGCGAGGGGGGCTTTGACGCGGTGCTGCTGGACATCGCCATGCCGGGGATGGACGGGCTGGAGACACTGAAGGCTATGAACGCGTTTGCGGCCGAAACCGGCCGCCCCGCGCCGCGCGCTGTTGCGGTCACCGCCAATGTGATGACCCACCAGGTCAACGCGTATCTCGGCCAGGGCTTCGCCGCCGTCGTTGCCAAGCCGATCCGGATCGAGATGCTGGGCCAGGCGCTCTGGCACTGCGTGGATCAGCCGGTGGACAGCTGAACCCGCGCCCCGGATTTGCTTTGACAGGTCAGACGGTTGGCCGCATCCTTGCGGCGATGGGCGCGGTTGCGCCCCGGTGGCTGGTGATGGTGGCGGCGGTGCGGTCCCAGGCCGGACCCTGCCGCCGCTCCACCGCATCGCTTGTGGCGCGGAGGTGACATGAATGACCGTCTCGACCCCCTGACGCGGGCCCTGACGCTGCCGATCTGGCAGGGCGAGCCGACGGCAATTCCCTTGGGCGGCGGTATCACCAACCTGAACGTTCTGGTGACCGACGCCTGCCGCCGCGCTGTCGTGCGGATTGGCGACGACATCCCGGTTCACCAGATCATGCGCTTCAACGAACTTGCCGCCAGCCGCGCCGCGCATGCGGCCGGGGTCTCGCCCGGCGTGATCCACCACGAACCGGGTGCGCTGGTCATCGACTTCGTCGAGGGCCGGACCATGACGGCCAGGGACCTGCGCGATCAGGACCTGCTGGAACAGGCGCTGGCACTGGTCATGCACGCCCACCGCGACATTCCCCGCCACCTGCGCGGCCCCGCACTGACCTTCTGGGTCTTCCAGGTGGTCCGCGACTATGCCGCCACGCTGGACGAGGGCAGGTCGCGCCACCGGCCGATCCTGCCAGAGCTTCTGTCGGACGCCGGGGCGCTGGAACGCGCCGTGGGCCGGATCGAGATGGTCTTCGGCCACAACGACCTTTTGCCCGGCAACTTCCTGCATGACGGCAAACGCATGTGGCTGATCGACTGGGATTATGCCGGCTGGGGCTCGCCCTTGTTCGACCTGGGCGGGCTGGCCGCAAACATCGGGCTTGACCCGGCGCAAGAGGCCTGGCTGCTGGAGGCCTATTTCGGCGCCCCGCCCGACGCCGAGCTCTGGCACCGCTACCGCGCGATGAAGGCCGCCGCCGCCCTGCGTGAGGCGATGTGGTCGATGGTGCAGGAAATCCACTCGAAGCTCGACTTCGATTACCGGACCTATACCGCAGACTACCTCGACACCTACCGGCAGGCGCTGGCCGCGACTCGTTAGGCCGCGACTCGTTAGGCCTCGACTCGTTAGGCCACGGCGCGGGCCAGGGCGCAGAAGCCCTCCAGCCCGATCTCCTCGGCCCGCGAGGTGGGCGCGATGCCGACGCTTTCCAGCACCGTCTCGATATCCGGGCGCAGGCCCTTCAGGCTGGCGCGCAGCATCTTGCGGCGCTGGTTGAACGCCATCGCAGTTATGCGCTGCAGGGTCTTGAAATCGCAGGGAAACCGCGGCTGGGGCAGGGCGGTCAGCTGCACCACGGCGGAATGAACCTTGGGGGCGGGGGTAAAGGCCTCGGGCGGCAGCGTCATCACGATCCGCGCCTCGCAGCGGTACTGCGCCAGCAGGGCGAGGCGACCGTAATGCTCTGTCCTTGGTTTGGCAACAATCCGCTCTGCCACTTCCTTCTGGAACATCAGCGTCAACGATGACCAGAGCGGAGGCCAGACCTCCGGCGTCAGCCAGCGGATCAGCAGCTCGGTGCCGATGTTGTAGGGCAGGTTGGCCACGATCTTGAAGGGCGGCGTCAGATGCTGCGCCAGATCCAGGTCCAGCGCATCGCCGTGCAGCACCTCCAGCCGCCCAGGACAGGCCGCCGCGATCTCGGCCAGGGCGGGCAGGGCACGGGAGTCCTTCTCGACCGCCACCACCCGCCGCGCGCCTTCGGCCAGCAGCCCCCGCGTCAGGCCCCCCGGACCCGGCCCGACTTCCAGCACGTCGCAGGCCGTCAGATCCCCCGCTGCCCGCGCGATCTTGGCGGTCAGGTTCAGGTCCAGCAGAAAGTTCTGCCCCAGCTGCTTTCTTGCCACCAGGTCATGCGCCCGGATCACCTCGCGCAGGGGCGGCAGACCGTCTATCGTGCCCAAGCTCGGCCTTTCATCCTTGTCCAAAAATCCCCGCCAGAGGCATCCGACCTCATCGCCCGCGCGCCGCGACCATCTCGCGTGCCATCGCCAAGGCTGCGATCAGGCTTGACGGATCGGCCATGCCGCGCCCCGCGATGTCATAGGCCGTCCCGTGGTCCGGCGAGGTCCGCACGAAGGGCAAGCCCAGCGTCACGTTCACCCCCCCGGCAAAGTCGATGGTCTTGATCGGAATCAGCGCCTGGTCGTGATAGGCGCAGACCGCAACGTCATAGGACTTCCGCGCCCCGGCATGAAACATCGTGTCTGCGGACCAGGGGCCGGTCACGTCCAGTCCTTCGGCCTTCAGCCGGGCCAGCAGGGGTCGGAACATCCGCTCCTCCTCCCAGCCCATCGCGCCACCTTCGCCCGCATGCGGATTAAGCCCCGCCACCGCGATGCGGGGGGCCGCAAGGCCGAAATCCCGGATCAAGCCCGCATGCGTGATGCGGATCGTCGCTTCCAGCAAAGCCTCGGTCAGCGCCGCCGGAACCTGGGACAAGGGGATGTGGATCGTCGCCGGCACCACCCGAAGATCGGCAGGCCAGCATCATGACCACCTGCCGAACTCCGGCCAGATGCGCCAGGAACTCGGTGTGACCCGGAAAGGCGAAACCTGCCCCGTCCTTCAGCGCCTTCTTGTTGATCGGCGCGGTACAGACCGCCGCGCCAAGCCCCGCCTGCACCAGCCGCACTGCCCGCGTGATCGCCGCGACCACCCCCGCCGCATTGGCCGGGTCGGGCCGCCCAGGAGCGGCCGGGGCCGCGAAGTCCTGCGGCAAGACGGCCAAAGCCCCGTCACCCGCAGCCTCGCCCTCGGCCACCCCGCGCCAGTCGGTCCCCGCCGGCAGGTGCCGCGGATCGCCGATCCAGACAAAGCGCTCGCCCGCCGCCCAGGCCCTGGCTGCGATCTCTGGCCCGATGCCCGACGGGTCGCCGCAGGTCAGAAGGACCGGCGCGCTCACGGCTCGCGGATGATCGCGGCCGCGCGGAGTTCTTCCAGGTAGCCCTCGGCCAGGCCTTCCAGCTTCTGGTTGATGACCTGGTCGCGCACCTGGGCGCGCGTCGGCGCCGGGTCCTGCACCGCCTCACGGCCGCAGAGCATCAGCATCCGCCGCAATCCGCCACGGGTCAGCGCGACCGAGGTCTCGTTGGGGTCCAGCTTCGCCAGTTCCAGCGCCACGTCGCCCGGCACCTCGCCCAGCCCGGCCCTGGTCAGCGTCACCCGGTCGGTCTGGCCACCCGCCTCGGCCTGCAGCATGTCGCAATCATCCGCCGCCGCCCGGATGCGGGCGATTTCTGCGGCATCGTCCGGGACCAGAAGCTCGACCCATTCCACCGAAACCGAGATCGGTTCCGCCGCGGTATCTTCGGCCACGTCGCGCAACAGGAACAACACCACCGCGCCGGGCACCGAGACCGGGTCCGAAACCTCGCCCGCGTCCAGAGCCAGGATCTTCTGCCCGATCGCCGCGGGCAGGTTCGACAGGGGCAGCCAGTCCAGCTTGCCGCCAGCCCCCGCCGTCGGGGCCGCCGAATACTGCCGCGCCGCCGCCGCAAAGGCCGCCTCGCCCGACAGGCTGTCCGACAGGTCCTGCGCCTGGGCCATCGCCGCCGCTTCCTGACCGGCAGGTGCCGGAATCACCAGCTCGCTGGCCAGGACCTGCAACGCCTTGGGACGGGCCGTGGCTTCAAGCGCCCGGTCGACATCCGCCTCGCTGATCGGAACCTGACCCAGGAACCTTGCCCGCACCACCTGCCGCCACAAAAGCCCCGCCGACACGAAATCGCGGAAGGTCTCGGGCGCGATCCCGGCCTTGGCCAGCTCGGCCACGAACTGCTCGGTCGTCAGGTTCGCGCGACCGGCGAATTCGGCCAGACCGTCGGTCAGGTCCTTCTCGGTCAGCGTGATGTCCAGCCGCTCGGCCTCGGTCTGGCGCAGCCGGTCCTCGATCAGCGCCTTCAGCGCCTCGTCCTGCGGGTTGCCGGGCGCGCGCAGCGCCTGCAGGAACAGGGCGCGCTGCTGCACCTCATATTCGGTGATGGCCCGGTCGTTGATGTAAAGCCGCGGCGCGAAGAGGTCCTGCGCCAAGGCCGGACCCATCATCACTGGCGCGAACATCACTGGCGCGAACACCACTGGCGCCGCCAGCACAAACCCGATTGCCGCTGCTGCGGCCTGTCGTTTCAGACCCGAAAATCGCATCGTTTCCGCCGCTCTTCCTTATTCCCGCGGGTCTTTGGCCCGCCGTGCCTACTGCCTGCAGGTCCGTGCCGGACCCCCCGCAACCCCGCTGCCGAAGCCCACCAGGTCCAGCGACAGGCCGAAATCCGTTGTCGGCGTCACACTAGTGGATGACGTGAAGCGACGCGAGAGGGAAACATCAAACCGCACGCATTCGTTCAGGAACTCCAGCCCCAGGCCGGCCAGGGTGCCCTGATTGCCTTGGAAATCATAGCGCCCGGACGCCTTGGCGGTCCAGTTGGGCGTCAGCTTCTGGCGTGCGTCGAAGGTGATCTCCTGCGTGGGCACCAGCCGGTTCTCCTCCGCGTCGGCCACCGCCCAGATCATCGAGGTCGACAGCGCCGTCTTCGCCCCGCTCAGGGCCAGCCGCGTCTCGGCCTTGGTGACGCCAAGATCGTCGTCCAGCACCAGCCGTCCGGTCAGCGCCACGCTGTCCGACAAGGTGAAGGTCGCCGAAGCCAGCCAGTCCGAGGTCGCCCCGGCAAACCCCGAACCCGGCCCGAACTGCCCAAGGTCGGCCTCTCGGAAGACCCGGCCCACGGTCACGCCCATCGACCATCCCTGGGGATCGTGCCGCGTCCAGCTGACCCCGACATTGGCCCGCGGCCCGCGTTCCACCGCGTCGGACCCGGGAAAGCGGTCCAACGAGAACAGGTTGCCCTCATCGAATTCGACCAGGACCGAATCCTCGTTCGGCAGGCTTTCCGCGTCCGAGGAGGCAAACAGAAGCTGCACCACCGGCTCGATCACCTGCACTGCCCCGCCGGCTTCGGTCCTGACCCAGGGCCAGCGCAGCTCGACCCCGGCCGAGCCGTGCGTGCGCGAGGTTCTGCCGCCATAGGTGTCGTCGTTGGCGATGGTGTAGGCGTCGGCGGTCAGCTCGCCCAGCACGGTGCCTTCGATGCCCATCGGCAGCAGGAAGCTGCGCCGCCAGTCGATCCGCGCCGAAATGCGCCCCACGTCGCGGCCATCGGCGATGCCGTCGCCATTGCCGTCCACCGGGCTGACAGAGCTGCGCGAATGGTTGTGCGTCTGCAGCCGCAAGCCGCCGTCACCGCCCAGCGGGCCCAGCGAGAAGCGCCGGTGGAAGGTCAGGTCGGCGATCACTGTCGGGATCGTGGTGTTGTCCTCGTCGTCGCGCAGGGTCTGGAAGCTGATGACCCGGGCCGAGATATGCTCGTTGCGCCGCGTGCGCCGGATTTCGATCCGGCTGTCCAGCCGGTCGGTGTTGTCGATGCCGTAGTCCAGCAGATAGGCCGGGTCGGTCACGGTCTTGCCGTCGAAGCCAAGCTGGAACCGCTCGGGCAAGGTGAAATCGCCCCTGACGCGCAGATAGGCGCGGGTCTTGCCGGGTTCCAGGTCGTCCCGGCTGACCGATCCCTCCAGCGTCACCAGCCCGGTCGCAAAGGCCTGGCGGTAGCGCAGGCCCAGCGTCTGGCTGTTCCGCGCGGTCAGATAGGGGGTCAGGGTCAGGTCGGCCGACTTGCCCAGCACGATGAAATAGGGCACCCGGATGCCGGTCCCCAGGTCCGAGGTGGTGCGGATCGACGGCATCAGAAAGCCCGTGGCGCGTTTCAGCGTCGGGTCCGGCATCCGCAGGCGCGGGATGTAGAGGACCGGGACGCCCGCCAGCCGGAACTGCGCCCGGTCGAAATAGATCTGCCGCTCCACCTCGTCATGCACCACCCGGCGGGCGCGGATTTCCCACAGGGGGGTCGGATCGTTGGCGCAGACCCGGCACGACGACGCGGTGACGGTCTGCAAGGCCGTATAGCGTCCCGAGACGCGCATCATCCGGTTCGCGGCCAGTTGCAGCTGCTGGTTCAGCACCAGCCGGGCGCTGGTCAGGATGCCTTCGGACAGGTCGGCGGCCAGGTCGGCCTGGCTGGCGAGGATCAGGATTTCTCCGGTCGCTTCGGTCAGGACGATGGGGCCGGTGATCTCCAGCCGGTCGGTCGCCTGGTCAAAGACGATGCGGCTGGCCTTCAGGCGGTTGCCCCGGAAGAAGACCTCGACATTGCCGTCGGCGATCAGGCGGGTGTCCCCGGTGATCGCCAGGCTGTCCGAAACCAGCGTCGCCGTGTCCTGCGCGCGGGCGGGCAGGGCAAGGGTCACGAGAACCGCCAGCAGGGCCAGCAGGCGCGCCATGTCAGCCTTCCTCCAGGTGAAGCAGCAGGCCAAGCGACAGCATCACCGCCGCGACCGGCGGGCTCCAGGCCGCCAGCAGGATCGGGATCTGCCCGCTGTCCCCCAGGGCCTGGGCGAAGTTGCGCAGGAAGAAGAACCCGAAGCCCGCCAGCAGGGCAAACAGCACCATCCGCCCGGTGCCGCCGAAACGGACATGCCGCATGGTGAACCCGGCCGCCACCAGCACCATCGCCGCCATCAGCATCGGCAGCGCCAGCTCCATCTGATACCACAGCTTGTAGGCCCGCGCCGAAAAGCCCGCGCGTTCCAGATCGGCGATATAGTCCGGCAGGTCCCAGAACCCGATGGCCGAGGGCGTGCCGAAACTGTCGCGGATGCGCTCTGGCGTCAGGTCCGAGGGCAGGGCGACCGGACCCGCGGCCTTGACCGCCGTCACCTCGGGGTTTGTTGCCGTCAGATCCCAGGTCTTGGTCCCCGTCAGCTCCCACGCCCCGGCGAGCAGCTTCGCCGTCTCGGCCTCGATCCGCCGCGTCGGACGGCCGTCCTGGTTGAACCCCAGGAAAGTCACCCCGAAAAGCTCGGTCCCGTCCAGGTTGGTCCGCGCTGCCTGGATCACGGTCTGCCCCTCGGGCGAACCCTGCCGCAGCCACAGGCCGGTGTCGGCCACCGACAGGACCGACCGGCCGCCCTGTGTCAATTCTGCCCGCGCGTCGTCATAGGCCTTCGACGTCGCCGCCACCAGGGGGTTGAAGAAGGCCACCGCCAGCAGCCCCAGCGCCACCGAGACCACCAGCGGCGTCACCAGAAACCGCAGCGCGGACCGCCCCGCCGCCCGCACCACGACCAGCTCGGACGACCGCGCCAGCCCCAGGAAATTCGCGATTGCCCCCAGGATCAGGATCAGCGGCAGGATGCGGTACAGCGTCTCGGGCACGCTGAGCAGCGACAGCCGCGCCGCCCCCGCCAGACCCAGGCCCGAGTCGGAAAAGCGGCGCAGCTGCTCGATCATGTCGATCAGCATCAGGATGACCAGGAAGGCCAGGAACACCCGACCCACCGACCCAAGGAACCGCCGCGCGATGTAAAGGCTCAGCGTCATGCGAAGATCCGTCCCCGCCGGGGCCGCTGCGCCCACCACAGCATCGCCCCCGCCAGCAGGATGCCCGCCAGGGGTCCCGCATAGACCGCGGGCCAGGCCCCCTCACGCTCCAGCGCGACGCTGCCCCCCCAGGTCCAGACCAGCTGCAGCGCGATCAGCAGGCCCACCGCCAGCGCCATCTGCCGCCAAAGCCCGAAGCGCGAGAACGAGCCCTGCATCAGCGCCGCAAAGCCGATCAGCGCCGCCGCCACCGCCAGAAGCGGACCGGCCAGCCGCGAATGACCCTCTTCCTGCATCTGCGCGACCGTCGCCCCCGTCGCCGCCGCCGCTTCGGGCCGCCCCTCCAGCAGCGCCCGGGTCGGCAGCGCGTTCAGCGCGATCTGCCCCGCGCCCCCGACCGAAATCAGCCCCGCGAGGTCCAGCGTGAAGTCGGAAAACCGCGTCACCGCCATCCGTCCGCCCTCGCGCGTCAGCCGCTGGGTCGCGCCATCGACCATGACCAGCTTCGGCGCCACCTCGCCGCGCACCAGAAAGGCCTTGCGCGCCGTGTGCAGCGCCCGGTCGGTCTGCGACCGCTCGTCGGCCAGCAACAGGTCCAGTATCTCGCCGGTGGGGCTGATCTCGCGGATGTAAAGCGTGATCCCCTGCGAGGGATGCATGAACTGCCCCGCCGTCAGGAACCGCGCGGTCACGTTCTGCGAGATCTCGGCCGACCGTTCGCTCAGGATGCGCTGGCTGGCCGGAACCAGAATGTTCGTCAGCAACAGTTGCATCACCATGACGGTCAGCCCGAAGTAAAGCACCGGGCGTGCCAGCCGGAAGGCCGAAAACCCGGTTGCCTGCATCACCACCAGCTCGCTTTCCTGCACCAGGCGATTGATCACATAGACCGTCGCCGCAAAGGCTGCGATGGGCAGGACAAGCCGGATCGCGTTGGGCAGAGTCAGGATCGAGAATTCCAGGAAGACCAGCGCCGATTGCCCGTCGCCGATCAGCTGGTCGAACAGCCCGACGGCCCGGTTGACCCAGTAGACCGCGACCAGCACCAGTGCGAAAAAGCCGAACAGCGACAAGAGCTGCGACAACAGGTATCTGTCGAATCTAGACACGCCCGGTCCGGCCCCTACAACATCTAGGCCCGACCCTAGCGGAATTCACGGGCGGCGAAAACTGCTATCTGGCCAAGCGCGGGGCAGGGTTGTAGCGTCCCGGCAAGCCGCCGCCGAAAGGCGCAAAAAACCGTCCGACGAAAGAGAACGCCATGCCGAAACCCCTGCCGATCCAGTTCCAGGCCACCGATCTTGAAGCCCTCGCCGCCCGGACGGGCCGCATCGCCGTGCTGGCGGACACAGACCAGCCGGCCAGCCCCGGCTTCAAGCGGCTTGACCGGCTGACCAGGGGCGCGCTGACCCGCGCTGCCGGGTCCGAGGCCTTCGGCAAGTTGAAACCGGGCGAGGCGATGGACCTGGCCTATCTGCCGGGCCTTGCCGCCGATGCGGTCCAACTGATCCGGCTGGCCAGGAAGGCCGACCAGACCCAGGCGCGCAAGGCCGGCTCGGCGGTCGGCAAGTCGCACGGGGCAGGGGGCTCGCTGGTCCTGGCCGAGGGCCACGCCCGCGCCGCCGACATCGCCTTCGGCCTTGCGATGCGCGCCTATGACTTCGACACCCACAAGAGCGGCGAGAAGCCCGTCCCCGGACCCGTCACCGTGATGGCGACCAACCCGGAAGCGGTGGCCAAGGCCGCAGCCCCGATGGCCGCTGTGGCCGAAGGGGTCTTCTTCACCCGCAACCTGGTGAACGAACCTGCCAACGTGCTGACCACGCATGATTTCGCCGCCCGCCTTGCCGCGATGCAGGAGCTTGGCCTCGATGTCGAGATCCTGGAGGAAGACCAGCTGATGAAGCTTGGCATGGGCGCGCTGCTGGGCGTGGGGCAGGGGTCGGAAAGCCCCTCCAAGGTCGTCGTGATGCA
>PNNE01000099.1 GCA_013824055.1 Rhodobacter sp.
CGTCGAGATCATCGACGACGGCCCCGGCATCCCGCCCGACATCGCCGCCAACATCTTCGAGCCCTTCGTCTCGGGCCGCGAGAACGGCACCGGCCTGGGTCTGGCGCTTGTCTCCAAGATCATCACCGACCACGAGGGCTGGATCACTGTCGATTCCACCCCTGGCCGCACCGTTTTCCGCGTCTCGCTGCCAATGGCGCCGCGCGAGAAGAAGAAGGAGTCCCGCTGAAATGGATGGCACCGTCCTTGTCGCCGACGATGACCGCACGATTCGCACGGTCCTGACCCAGGCGCTGACGCGCGCGGGCTGCAAGGTCCATGCGACCTCCAGCCTGATGACCCTGATGCGCTGGGTCGAGGAAGGGAAGGGCGACCTGGTGATCAGCGACGTGATCATGCCCGATGGCAACGGGTTGGACGCGCTGCCCCGCATCTCGAAGATGCGCCCCGGCCTGCCGGTGATCGTGATCTCGGCGCAGAACACGATCATGACCGCGATCCAGGCCGCCGAGGCGGAAGCCTTCGACTATCTGCCGAAGCCCTTCGACCTGCCCGACCTGATGAAGCGTTCGGCCAAGGCGCTGGACCAGAAGCGCCGGGCGCCCAAGATCGTGGTGCCGGCGCGCGACGCGGGGGACGACCTGCCCCTGGTGGGCCGCACCCCCGCGATGCAGGCGCTGTACCGGCTTGTCGCCCGCGTGATGAACACCGAGCTTGCCGTGCTGATCACCGGCGAATCCGGCACTGGCAAGTCGCTGATCGCCCGCGCGATCCATGACTTCTCCGACCGCCGGACGCTGCCCTTTGTCGTCGCGCAGGCCGCCGACCTTGCGGGCGTCGACGGACCGGCGACGCTGCTGTCGAAAGCCCGCGGCGGCTCGATCGTGTTCGACGAGGTCGCCGACTACGACGCCGACACCCAGGCCCGCGTGGTCCGGATGCTGGACATGCTGGGCGACAAGGCCCCCCGCGTGATGGCCACCAGCCAAAGCGACCTGACCTCCAGGATGGATTCAGGCCAGTTCCGCCAGGACCTGTATTACCGCCTTGGCGGCGTGACGCTGCATGTGCCGTCCTTGCGTGAACGGGTCGAGGACATTCCGCTACTGGCCGAGCATTTCCTGACCAGGGGCGAGCGCGATCTTGGCACTGTCCGCCGCCTGTCGCAGGGCGCAAGCGACCTGGTGCGGGCCTATTCCTGGCCCGGCAACGTCCGCCAGCTGGAAAACACCATCCGCCGCCTGCTTGTCACCGCGTCCGAGACCGAAATCGCCCGGGCCGAGGTCGAGCAGGTCCTGGGCCAGCAGCCCAGCCCCGAACCGCTGGCCGGGGCGGGGGCGGGCGACAAGCTTTCCGCCTCGGTCGCGCGGCATCTGAAACGCTATTTCGATCTGCACGGCGGGCAACTGCCCCCCGCGGGGGTCTATCAGCGCATCCTGCGCGAAGTCGAGCTGCCGCTGATCGAGATCGCGCTCGACGCCACTGCCGGCAACCAGGCGAAATGCGCCGACCTTCTGGGGATCAACCGCAACACGCTGCGCAAGAAGATCACCGATCTCGACATCCGCGTGACCCGTCGCCGCAAGTTGATGTAGCTCAGCCACATTGAATGTGTCTTTCCGGTTTCACCCGGCGCCGCATCAAGATATGGTGGTCGGGGGGCAAGGACACCCCGGCTGACGTGCGGGACAGGGTGGATCGGGCAGTTCACAGGGATGTCTGGCTAAGGTTTTCCCGGCTGCGGCGGCAGCGGCGGGTGCAGACGGCCGTGACGTTGGGGCTGGTCTTTCTTGGCCCGGTCCTGGCGGTTGCGACCTTTCTCGCCCTGGGGTCGATCAATCAAAGCGCGGCCTCGCCGGTCCTGCGCCTGATCCTCCTTGCCGACCTGATCTATGTGCTGGTCATCGCGGCCCTGGTCCTGGCCCGCGTCGCGCGCCTCATCACCGACCGCCGGTCCAAATCCGCCGGCTCGCGGCTGCACATGCGGCTGTCGGGCGTCTTCATGCTGATCGCGCTGGTCCCCACGGTCCTTGTCGCCGTCTTCGCGGTGCTGTCGATCAACATCGGGCTTGAGGGCTGGTTCTCGGACCGGGTCCGGTCGGTCGTCGGATCGTCTCTCTCGGCCGCCCAGGCCTATGAAGCCGTGCAGCGCGACGACCTTGCCGCCGACGTGGTCACGCTGGCCGGCTACCTGAATGACGCCAAGCGCCGCACCACCTTTCTGCGCGACGACCAGTTGCGCCCGCTGCTGTCCCAGGCCCAGCAGGTGATCCAGCGCGGCCTGAAGGAGGCCTACCTGGTCGACGGCACCGGGGCGTTGAAGACCCGGGGCGAACGCTCGTATCTCTTTGACTTCGAACCCCTGACCGAGGAACACCTGACACTTGCGCGGGAGGGCAACACCGTCCTGATCCCCGACTGGTCCAACAACGAATTCCGCGCCCTGATCTTCCTTGAAGCCTACACCGACCGCTACCTCTATGTGACCCGCACGGTCGACGGCTCGATCCTGACGCTTCTCGACGAGACGCAAGAGACGGTGCAGCTTTACAACCAGCTCGAATCCGAACGCGGGCGGCTTCTGTTCAACTTCGGCCTGATCTACCTTGGCTTCGCGCTGATCCTGATCCTGGCGGCGATCTGGCTGGGCCTGTGGTTCGCCGAACGCCTGTCGCGCCCGGTGGGCCGGCTGGCGGGGGCGGCGGAGCGGGTCGGGGGCGGCGACCTGGACGTCCAGGTGGCGGAAGAGGACGGGGACGACGAGATCGCCTCGCTGGGCCGCCTTTTCAACCAGATGACCCGCCAGCTGAAGGGCCAGCGCGAGGCCCTGGTCGAAAGCCACGCCCAGACCGAAACCCGGCGGCGGCTCTTTGATTCCGTGCTGTCGAACGTGACCGCCGGGGTGATCGGCCTGGACAGCGACGGCAACATCGACTTCGTCAACCGCGCCGCCGAACGGCTTCTGGACTTTGCCGACGGCTCTGACCTGCCGCTTGCCGCCGCCGTCCCGGAATTCGCCCCGCTCTTCGACCGTCTGCGCGACGGCACCGGACTTGCCGTGCAGGAAGAGGTCCGCCTGACCCGACGCGGCAAGCTGGAAAGCCTGCTTGTCCGCATGTCGACCCGGCGCAGCGAAGCGGGCGATCTGGAAGGCTACGTGGTCGCCTTCGACGATGTGACCGACCTGGTCAGCGCGCAACGCATGGCCGCCTGGGGCGACGTCGCCCGTCGCATCGCGCACGAGATCAAGAACCCGCTGACCCCGATCCAGCTTTCCGCCGAACGCATCAGGCGCAAGTTCGCAACCCAGGTCCGCGACCATGAGGATCTGGAGCAATACACCGACGTCATCATCCGCCAGACCAACGACCTGCGCCGGATCGTCGACGAATTCTCCAAGTTCGCCCGGATGCCCGAACCCGACCGCCGCGACTGCGACCTTGCGGCGCTTCTGAAGGGCGCGGTGCTGTTGCAAGAGAACGGCCAGCCGGGCGTCCGCTTCGTCAAGGACATCCCGCCGGGCGAACTGCACCTGGACCTCGACGCCACGATGATCGGTCAGGCCTTCACCAACCTGATCAAGAACGCCGGAGAAGCGATTGAATCGCATCAGGAAAAGGCCAAACCCGCAAACTTCGTGCCCGAAATCCGCGTCTCTCTGCATGCCGACGACACCGAAGCCGTGATCCGCATCATGGACAACGGCACCGGCCTGCCCCCCGACCGCGCCCGCCTGTTCGAGCCCTACGTCACCACCCGCGAAAAGGGCACCGGCCTGGGCCTGCCCATCGTCAAGAAGATCATCGAGGAACACGGCGGCACCCTTGCCCTGCTTGACGCGCCGCTGTTCGACGGCAACGACCACTCCGGCGCGATGGCCGAGATCCGGCTGCCGCGTGCCCTGCGCAAGCGGTCCCGCACGCATGTCCCCCTGGGCGCCGCGCCCGCCGGAAGATCTTCCGACACGCCTCAAGACACGCCTCACGACAAGGAAGCCCACGCATGAGCATTCTCATCGTCGACGATGAACAGGACATCCGCGAACTGATCGGCGACATCCTGCGGGACGAGGGCTATCAGACCCGCCTCGCCGCCAATTCGGACGACTGCCTGGCCGAGATCAACGCCGACCCGCCCGCGCTGATGATCCTGGACATCTGGCTCAAGGACAGCCGGATGGACGGAATCGACATCCTGAAGACCGTCAAGCGCGACAATCCCGACATTCCGGTGGTGATCATCTCGGGTCACGGCAACATCGAGATCGCCGTGGCCGCGATCAAGCAGGGCGCCTATGACTTCATCGAAAAGCCCTTCAACATCGACCAGCTGATGGTCGTCGTCGCCCGCGCGATGGAAACCGCGCGCCTGCGCCGCGAAAACCAGGACCTGCGCCGCCGCGACGTGACCTCGGCCGAGATGGTCGGCTCCTCGCTGGCCTTCAAGACGCTGAAGGCGAACCTCGACAAGGTGACCAAGTCCAACGCCCGCGTGATGCTGACGGGCGAGCCGGGGACCGGCAAGGAAATGGCCGCGCGCTACATCCACATGCACTCGAACCGGGCCAGCGCCCCCTTCATCACCGTCTCCTCCGCCTCGATCGAGCCCGAGCGGATGGAAGAGGTCCTGTTTGGCCGCGAGACCGCGGACCGCGGCGTCGAACCCGGCCTGCTGGAGCAGGCCCACGGCGGGATCGTCTACTTCGACGAGGTTGCCGACATGCCGCTTGGCACCCAGTCGAAGATCCTGCGGGTGCTGACCGAACAGCAGTTCACCCGCGCGGGCGGCACCGACAAGGTCCGCGTCGACCTGCGCGTCATCTCCTCCACCTGCCGCGACCTGCGGACCGAGATCGGCAGCGGCCGCTTCCGGCAAGAGCTTTACGACCGGCTGAACGTCGTGCCCATCGCCGTCCCCTCGCTGTCCGCCCGGCGCGAGGACGTGCCAGAGCTGACCCGGCATTTCATCGACTGGTTCCACAGGACCCAGGGTCTGCCGAACCGCAGCCTGTCCGAAGAAGCCAACACCGTCTTGCAGACGCTGCCCTGGCCCGGCAACATCCGCCAGCTGCGCAACGTGATCGAGCGGATCCTGATCCTTGGCGATGGCACCGGCCCGATCGAGGCGGCCGAGATCCCCGGCAACGAGCCCAAGGCCGAGGCGGAAAGCGCGCTTTCGCTGTCGGGCACCATTGCGACACTGCCACTGCGCGAGGCGCGCGAGCTGTTCGAGCGCGAATACCTGCTGACCCAGATCAACCGCTTCGGTGGCAATATCAGCCGCACGGCCAGCTTTGTCGGGATGGAGCGTTCGGCGCTGCACCGCAAGCTCAAGTCGCTGGGGGTCGTCGGCGCCACGCGCGGGGGCAGGGGGTTCTCCGACTTCGAGGAGTAGGGTCCAGGTCCCCCTCACCCTGACCTCGCCCCGCGGGCGAGGGGAAACCGCGGGGCGAGGTCAGGGTGCCGCAACATTGACCCTTCCGCTCTGATCTGACATGCAGTCCCGGACGACGGATCGCGGGGAATCTGATGAAGGTGATCATCTGCGGCGCGGGTCAGGTCGGCTGGCAGATCGCCCGCCACCTCTCTGGCGAAAAGAACGACGTCACGCTTGTCGACACGAATGCCGATCTGGTGCGCCGCGCCACGGACACGCTGGATGTCCAGGGCGTCGTGGGCTTTGCCAGCCACCCCGATGTCCTGGCCAAGGCCGGGGCGCGGGATGCCGACATGCTGATCGCGGCGACCCATTCGGACGAGGTGAACATGGTCACCTGCCAGGTCGCGCATGTCGTGTTCAACGTCACCCGCAAGATCGCCCGCATCCGGGCGCAGAACTACCTTGATCCGCTTTACGGCACCCTGACGAACCAGGAAGGCCTGGCCATCGACGTGGTGATCACGCCCGAACGCGAGGTGGCAGAGGCCGCGCTGCAACGTCTGGCAGCACCTGCGACCTTCGACACCGAAAGCTTCATGAACGGGCGCGCCCAGCTGCTGGGCATCCAGCTGACCGAGGAGTGCCCGGTCCTGAACACGCCGCTGCGCCAGCTGAACGAGCTGTTCTCGACCCTTCGCGCCATCGTCGTCGGTATCCGCCGCGAGGGCCGGCTTTTCGCCCCCGATCCCGGCGACCAGCTTTATGCCGCGGACCAGATCTACGTGCTCACCCATTTCGAGGACGTGAACCGCGCCCTGGAAATCTTTGGCAAGAAAACGAAAAAGCAGGAACGCGTGGTCATCGTCGGTGGCGGCAACGTGGGCCTTGCCGTCGCCCGCGCCCTGGAGGCCCGGACCGACCGCATCCGCGCCAAGATCATCGAGAAGGACCGCGCCACCGCCGAAGCCGCCGCCGACGCGCTGGAGCGCACGATCGTCCTGAACGGCGACGGGATGGACATCGACCTGCTGATGGAA
Source organism: Rhodobacter sp. (assembly GCA_013824055.1). Lineage (GTDB taxonomy): Bacteria > Pseudomonadota > Alphaproteobacteria > Rhodobacterales > Rhodobacteraceae > Tabrizicola. Next base: position 6,417 of record PNNE01000099.1, read on the forward strand.
GCCGCGATCGACCGGGCCGACGCGATCCTGGCCGTGACCGACGACGACAAGACCAACCTCCTTGTCGCCGTGCGCGCCAAGCAGGCGGGCTGCCAGATGACCATCGCGCTGGTCAACGACCCGACGCTGGCGCCGCTGATGGCGCCGCTGGACATCGATGCCTACATCAACCCGCGCGCCACCACCGTCTCGTCGATCCTGCGCCACATCCGCCACGGCAGGGTGCGCGCGGTCTACTCGATCGGCGACGCCGAGGCCGAGATGATCGAGGCGCAGGTCCTGTCCACCTCGCCGCTGGCCGGTCGCCTGGTCCGCGACATCGAGTTTCCCGAAGGCGTTCTGGTCGGCGCGGTGATGAAGGGCGACAAGGTGCTGAAGCCCACGGGCGACCTTCGGATCGAGACGGGCGACGTGATCGCGCTCTTTGCAATGGCCAAGGACGTGCCCGAGGTCGAGCGCCTCCTGCAAGTCTCCATCGACTTCTTCTGATGCTGGCGCGGCTGGCAGAATTGCCGCTTCTGGTGGTGCTCCTTGGTCTTTCGGGGGTGATCGCGCTGGTGCCGGCGATCTATGCCCTTGGGGTGGACGACCACGAACACGCCCGCGACTTTCTCTATTCCGCCCTGATCCTGCTGATCCTCACGGCGATGCTTGGCATCGCCACCGCCGCTTATCTGCCCCGCGACCCTGCGCGCAGCCACCTGGCGGCACTGGTCCTGGCCTATGCCTTCCTGCCCTTCGCCCTGGCGTTGCCGCTGATGGAGGCCTTGCCCGACACCTCGCTGGTGAATGCCTGGTTCGAGATGGTCTCGGCCTTCACCACCACCGGCGCCACGGTCTACCCGCCGGACCGGCTGGCCGAGGCGGTGCACCTCTGGCGCGCGACGGTGGGCTGGTTCGGCGGCTTTCTCATCATCCTGGCGGCCTATGCGATCCTTGCGCCGCTGAACCTTGGCGGGACCGAGGTCTCGTCGGGGCGCGTCCCCGGCCGCGGGGCCGTGGGGACCGCCCAGGTCGCCCGCACCGCCGACCCCGCCATCCGGCTGACCCGCTTCGCGCTGATGCTCTTCCCGGCCTACGGCTCGATCACCTTGCTGCTGTGGTGCGGCCTTCTGCTGCTTGGCGAAAACGGGATCTCTGCCCTGATCCACGCGATGGGCACGCTGTCCACCTCCGGCATCACCGGCAGCATCGCCTTCCAGGACGCAAGCTCCAGCGCGGCCGGAGAGCTTCTGATCTTCCTCTGCTTCGTCTTCGCCATCACCCGCCGCGCGCTTCCCGGCGTCCGGCTGGCCGAGAACCGTCGCCCGCTGCTGCAGGACCCCGAACTGCGCCTGGCCGCACTTCTGGTCCTGACCGTGACGCTGGTCCTCTTCCTGCGCCACTGGTTCATCGCGACCGACACCGCTGACGACGCCGCCAAAGTCCTGCCCTCGTTCTGGGGCATCCTCTTCACCGCCACCTCGTTCCTGACCACGACCGGCTACGTCTCCTCGCACTGGCAGACCGCCGCCGACTGGTCGGGCATCGGCACCCCCGGCCTTGTGCTGCTTGGCCTGGCCATCATGGGCGGGGGCACCGCCACGGCGGCCGGCGGCGTCAAGCTGCTCCGCGTCTACGCGCTGCTGCGCCACGGCGAGCGCGAGCTGGAGCGGATCATCCATCCCAGCTCCATCGGTCACGGCGGACCCGAGGCCCGCCGCCTGCGCCAGGAAGGCGCGCAGTTCGCCTGGGTCTTCTTCATGCTTTTCGCCTCCTCGATCGCCGTGGTCGCCGCCCTGCTGCTGCTGGCCGGGGTGGGTTTCGAGCAGACGATGGTCCTTGCCATCGCCGCCTTGACCACGACCGGCCAGCTGGCCGAGCTTGGCGCGGCCCAGCCCATCGCCTACCAGGACCTCTCGGATCCGGTGAAGATCATCCTCGGGGTGGCGATGGTCGTCGGCCGGCTCGAGACGCTGGCGCTTCTTGCCCTGATCCTGCCCAGCCGCGGCCGCCGCTAGGTCCCGGCCAGCTAACAGCCTGATTTTTTGCGCTGGAAACTCCCGCCCGCCCGCTTCATACTTGGGTCAGCCGTGACAAGCGGCACGAACAGGGCAACGAAGAACGACCACGACGCGACAGTGAAGCGATAGAAAAACAAGGCACAAGAACGATGGCCGCTGACAAGCAAAACCTGCAAGACGCCTTTCTCAACCATGTCCGCAAAGCCAAGGTCCCGGTCACGATCTTCCTGATCAACGGCGTCAAGCTGCAGGGCGTGATCACCTGGTTTGACAATTTTTGCGTGCTTCTGCGCCGCGACGGCCAGTCGCAGCTTGTCTACAAGCATGCGATCTCCACCATCATGCCGGGCGCGCCGATCAGCCTCTACGAAGGGGAAGACTGATCACCCGCGATCCCCAGGATGACGAAGACCTGCTCGTCAAGCGCGAGGGTCAGCGCCTGCGCGACACCGCCGCGCAGCCGACGCGCACCTTCGTCCTGCATCCCGCGCTGAAATCGGCACAGGCCCGGCGCCTGCCCGAACACGGGCTGGCCGAGGCGGTGTCGCTTGCCGCGGCCCTGCCAGAGCTGGAGGTCCGGGGTGCCGAAGTGATCCGCCTGGCCCGTGGGGCCCCCGGTACGCTGCTCGGCTCGGGCAAGGTGGCCGAGCTGAAGGACCGCTTCCACGCCGACCACATCGACCTTGTCATCGTCGACGGCACCGTCTCGCCGGTCCAGCAGCGCAACCTGGAAAAGGCATGGGGGGTCAAGCTTCTTGACCGGACCTCGCTGATCCTGGAAATCTTCGCCGACCGCGCCCGCACCCGCGAGGGCGTCCTGCAAGTCGAACTTGCCGCCCTCAGCTACCAGCGCACCCGCCTCGTCCGCGCCTGGACCCACCTTGAACGCCAGCGCGGCGGCTTCGGCTTCGTCGGCGGCCCGGGCGAAACCCAGATCGAAAGCGACCGCCGCGCCATCGACGACCAGGTGATCCGCCTCAAGCGCCAGCTGGAACAGGTGGTGAAAACCCGCGAGTTGCACCGCGCCGCCCGCGCCAAGGTGCCGTTCCCGATCGTGGCGCTGGTGGGGTACACCAATGCCGGCAAGTCCACGCTCTTCAACCGGATCACCGGGGCCGAGGTGCTGGCCAAGGACATGCTCTTCGCGACCCTCGACCCCACCATGCGCGGCGTGACGCTGCCCTCGGGCGCCAAGATCATCCTGTCGGACACCGTGGGCTTCATCTCGGACCTGCCCACCCAGCTTGTCGCCGCCTTCCGCGCCACGCTGGAAGAGGTGCTGTCGGCCGACCTCATCCTCCACGTCCGCGACATCTCGCACCCCGAGACGGTGGAGCAGGCCGCCGATGTGGCCGACATCCTGACCTCGCTCGGTGTCGGGGCCGACACTCCGCTGATCGAGGTCTGGAACAAGCTCGACCTCGTCGACGCCTCCCAGCGCGAGGCGCTCAGCGCACAAGCCGCGCAACGCCCCCGCGTCCTGCCCGTCTCGGCGCTGACCGGCGAAGGGGTCGAGCCGCTCCTCACCCTCATCACCGCCACCCTCGACGCCGACCGCACCGAGGCCCAGCTGATGGTTCCCTTTGCCCAGGGCGGCAAACGCGCCTGGCTTCACGAGCAGAACATCGTCCAGCACGAGACCGAAGCCGAGGACGGCTGGCACCTCACTGTCCGCTGGACCGCCCGCCAGCAGAACCGCTGGCGCAAGCTCTGACCTGATGCCGACGCAAGGCCTGGCTTCGGCCCCCGGCGGCAGCTTTCATCCTTGCCCAGATATCCCCGCCGCAGGCCGCCCCGACCGCCAAACCACGCAACGCCGGGCAGGGGTGCGATGGTCATCCGCCGCGCGGCTACTGCCCCTCCGGTGTCAGGACCATCACCCCCGCCGCCGCCGCGCGTGCAAGGGCGGGGTCCAGCGACATCGGGATGTATTCCCCGCGCCGCCACAACACGCCCAGGTCATCGTAGTGCCGTGACAAGGGATGCCCCGACTGCCCCGTCGCGGTGATGAAGACCGACGAGTCGGGGTCGGCAAAGTCATAGACCCCCCGGTAGCCCGCCGAATGGACGTTCTGATACGGCTCCGGCCCCTCGCCACGGGTGACACCCCGCATCAGCGTGTTGTCCCCGCCGCTGGTCGACTGCCGGATGTTGACGAAATACTTGACCAACGCCACCTCGCCCAGCACCGGATGGTCGTGCGTCGCCTGGTGCGCATCGCCCCAACGCCAGCTTTCGATGTTCTTGCCGTACCGCTCGGTCAGCTGCAACAGCGCCTCGTCCAGCGCGATGCGCGCGATGTCGGTGCAGCTTTCCACCGCCGCCGACCGGATCACGTCGCACCAGACGCTCGCCCCGCCGACGTTGCGATAGACCCGCTCGATGAAGACCGGAGAGATATGGGTGAAGCTTTCCGCCATCGCGCCCAGGTCATCCTGGATCAGCCGCTTCATCAGCGCCCGCATCCAGGCCTCGGCGATCAGCGGTTCGGGCAGATGTTCGTTCATCTCGCCGTTCCATTCCGCCAGCAGGATCAGCGCCCGCTGCCGCAAGCGTTCCGGCGAGCCCTCGGGTGCCGCCTCTCCGGTGAACCACAGGTCCGCGCCGATCAGCGGCAAGAGCGCGCGCGCCGTCGGGTTCACCGTGTCCAGCTGCGCCTCGATGAAGCTTTCGCGGGTATGCACCTCGCGCGCCTGCATCAGCGTCAGCCAGCGCTGGATGCGCTGCGTATCGCCCCAGTCGAAGCTGACATGCTTCGGGAAGGGGCGGTCCACCGTCTTGTTGTTGGTGTTGCCCAGCAGCCCCGAGGCCGGGCTGACCACCCGCGGATTGTCCTCGTAGGGCAAGACCCCCTTGAAGCCGACCCGCGCGTCGGATCCCAGCGCCGGCAGGCGGCCCTGCGACGGGTGCCCCGGATCCCGCGCGGGCAGCGCCCCGATCACCTGCAGCGCAATCCCCGTCCCGTCCGCCAGCATCACGTTCTGCGCCGGGGCCAGCACCCTGCGCCCCGCCTCCAGCGCCTGCGGGATGTCTTGCGCCTTCATCATCGCCATAGCCCCGCTGATCGAGGTGTCGGCTCCCGACAGCGCCGTCCAGCTGATCGCCGCCACATGCCCTGCCGGAGTGATCGAGCCCAGGTCGTAGTGCCCCCCCGGCAGGATCGGCCCGTTCCGCGACCAGCGCAGCGTCACCGTCACCGGCTCTGCATCCCGGACCCGGATGATCGACTGCCGGCTCTCGAAGGTCGCCCAGCCTTCGGGCGTCTGGTACTGCTCGGGGTTCTCCGGGTTCAGCGCCTCGATCACCACGTCCTGGTCATCGACATAGGCCGAGGTCAGCCCCCAGCCCAGGGTCTCGGACCGCCCGACCAGCACCAGCGGCACCCCCGGGATCGTCCCGCCGATCACCGCGCCCGAGCGCAGCTCCAGCCGCGCCAGATACCAGATCGTCGGCGCCGTCAGCCCCAGATGCGGGTCGTTGGCCAGCAGGCTTCCCCCCGCCGCCGACCGTTCCGGCATCGCCGCCCAGGCGTTCGACGCCCCCGCCAGTCCCGGTGCCGCCACGGGTGAGAATGGCCCCCCGGCAAACCGGATCGGCGCGTTCAGGGGGGCCACCCCCGGCACCAGCGAGGCATAGTCGGGCAGGGCGATGACCCCCTGGCCCGGATCGTCGGGCAGGATGTCGGCCAGCCGCTCGTTCGGCAGCAGCAGCGAGACGCGGGCCCGCAACACCTCGGTCTGCACGGCGCTGGACAGTTGCAGCGCCATCAGCTTCAGGATCGCGATCGAATCCGCCGGGGCCCAGACCGAGATTTCCGGCTCGAACAGGAAGAACTCCGGCGCGCCGCGGCCCCGCGCGCCAGTGTTGACCTCTTCGATCCAGGCATTCACCCCGGCCGCATAGGCCTCCAGCGCGCGCAAGGTCGCGGCGTCCTGCACCTCGGTCGATTGCAGCGCCAACCCGTAAAGGTCAAGGCGCCGCATCAGCTCGTCCACCTTCACCGTCGCCGGGCCGAAGATTTCCGACAGCCGCCCCTGCGCCGTCCGCCGCAGCATCGTCATCTGCCACAGCCGGTCCTGCGCATGGGCGAAGCCCAGGGCGTAGAACACGTCCTCGTCGGTCTGGCCGAAGATATGCGGCACGTTGTCGTTGTTGCGCACGATCTCGACCGGGGCGCTGATCCCCGCAACGGTGAAATCCTCGTCATAATCGACCAGCGACCGCGACAGGATGTAATAGGCCAGCAAGGCCATGACGACGCTCAGGGCAATCAGGCCCGATGCGATCCGGATCAGCCAGCGAAAGGCGGTCAGCATTTGGGCCAGTCCATGTCAGGCCTCTCCTTGACGGCGGGAAGCGGATCGGTACCTAGTCGAAGCGCCGGTGAAGGGCAACAGCAGGGGGGCGCACATGGCGAAGGTTGCATTTCTGGGGTTGGGAGTCATGGGGTTCCCGATGGCCGGACATCTGGCCGCCAGGGGGCATGAGGTGACGGTCTACAACCGGACCCCCGCCAAGGCGCAGGCCTGGACCGAAAGGCACAGGGGAACCGCTGCCGCCACCCCGCGCGCGGCGGCGACGGGGGCCGAGTTCGTGATGGCCTGCGTCGGCAACGACGATGACCTGGCCCAGGTCTGCACCGGCCCGGACGGCGCGTTTTCGGGCATGGCGCCGGGCGCGGTCTTCGTCGACCACACCACCGTCTCGGCCCGGATCACCCGCAAGCTTGCTGGTGACGCCGCAGCGCTTGGCCTGCATTTCGTCGACGCCCCGGTGTCGGGCGGACAGGCGGGGGCCGAGAATGGCCAGCTCTCGATCATGTGCGGCGGCGATCCTGCCGACTATGCGCGGGCCGAGCCGGTGATGGCCGGCTATGCCCGGATCTGCCGACTGATCGGGGCCAGCGGGTCCGGGCAGCTGGCCAAGATGATGAACCAGATCTGCATCGCCGGCCTGATGCAGGGCCTGTCCGAGGCGCTGGCCTTTGGCCAGAAAGCCGGTCTCGACGGCGAGAAGGTGGTGGAGGTGATCTCCCAGGGGGCCGCAGGCAGCTGGCAGATGGTCAACCGGCACAAGACCATGCTGGCCGACAGCTTCGACTTCGGCTTCGCCGTCGACTGGATGCGCAAGGATCTTGGCATCTGTCTCGACACCGCCGACCAGATCGGCGCGCGCCTGCCGGTGACGGCGCTGGTGGATCAGTTCTACAAGGATGTCCAGCTGATGGGCGGGGGCAGGAACGACACCTCCAGCCTGATCCGGCGGCTGAAATAGGGCGGGGTTCACCCCCACCCCCCGCGACCCGACAAAGGAACAAGCTTCGCGCCCACGACGCCGGAACCGAGCGATCATCGCGAAGTGTCCGCTGTGGGGCAAGTCTCAGGGAATGATCCGGGTATACTTGATCCCCGCCAGCGAGGCCCCCGCGATCAGCCCCTGCTGGCCGAAGACCATCGCGATGACCTCGTCCAGCTCGGTCGTCTGCTTGCCGATCGAAGCCCCTTCCTCGGGGCTGGCATAGCGGATGTCCGCCCCTGCCGCCCAGCCCGAGGATCGCCGGAAATTCTCCAGCGCCTCGGGGGACATGAAGAACAGGGCGTGGGCATATTGCTGCGCCCCGATCTGCAGCCCGAACGAGCCTTTCGCCGCCGAATAATAGTCGACCGTCACCCCCTGGATCCGCAGCGCACCGCGCCCGAAGGCCCCGCCGAAGCCCGCGCCGACCTCGGTCATCAGCGGCATGTACAGGACCCCGGAGGCCCGGCTGGCCAGGTCCTGCGTGCCGGGATACTGGGCGAACAGGAACTGCTCGGTCGCGGCGACCCGCGCCTCGATCTGGCTTGCCCCGTTCGATCCGATCCCGTTGTTGCAGCCCGCCAGCGCGCCCGTCGCAACCACGGCCCCGGCGCCCAGCAACAGCCCGCGCCGCGTCATCCTGATGTCGGTCATACCACCGCCCTTTCATGCCTCACGGGGTCTAGATCGCCCTTTGCGGGCGCCCCTTGCCGCGCAAGTTAGCTGCTTTCCGCGCAGCTGTCATGCCCCGATGCCCCGACCGGCAACTGGACGCCTAAGCCGTCAGGGTCGCATAAAGCGCAAAGTCCTCGGCCGCGACCTCGCGCAGCCTGGCAGCGGTTTGCGCCGAGATCTGCGTGGCCCCGGCCGGAGAGACGTTCAGCCGCGGCAGGGTGATCTCGCAGTGCAGCCGATCCTCCAGGAACCGGACGAAGCTGTCGATCTCCTCATAGCGGAACAGCCGGTCGACCCCGACGCCCTGCCTTGGCCGCAGGAACTTGCCCTGGCTGCCCACATCGGCGAAATCCGGCCGCGGGTCCTGGCACCAGGCCTGGACAAAGTCGTCGAAGCTGATCCCCTTGGTCGACTTGCCCGCATCGGTCTCGTCGCGCTGGCGGAACCGGTACCATGACCCCAGCCAGTCGGTCGGCTCGCGCATCAGGGCGACCAGGGTGAAGTGGTCCTTCGAGGCGGCCTCCAGATAGGGTCCGATGAACCGGCGGTAGCGGTGGACCGTGGTGTGCTTCAAGAGCGGAGGCCGCTGGATCGAAACCGCCGCCCGCGATTCGAGAGCCGCCGCAATCGCCGTGGACCCCGTCTTCGGCGTGGCCAGAAACGCCAGCCTCTGCTCCCAGAACACCAGCATCTTGACCGCTTTCCCCTGGATTGGCTTCACATCGCCCGGTTGCACCGGACTTCCGTCAACACTCCCTTAACCAAAGCCGTGAAAAACTGCCATCACCAGATTTGAGTTGAACTGTTCCCTTTTTGTGCTCATAAGATCA
>PNNE01000031.1 GCA_013824055.1 Rhodobacter sp.
GGAAGTTCTCCCAGGTGAACTCGCTGTCGCTGGATTCGGGGGCGTGGGACAGCAGCCACCAGCGCCAGTAATCGGCGGGCAGGATCGACAGCGCCTGGTCCATGAAGACGCCACGACCCTGGCTGGTCGAGAACTGGCCGCCGTCATAGTTGAGGTAGTTGAAGGACTTGAGGTAGTCGACCAGCTTCCACGGCTCGCCCGAGCCAAGGATCGTGGCGGGGAAGGAAAGGGTGTGGAAGGGGACGTTGTCCTTGCCCATGAACTGGTAATAGGTCACGTCCGCCGCACCCTTGTCGGTGCGCCACCAGCGTTCCCAGGCGGCGTCGTCATGACCGTTGGCGTCGGCCCATTCGGCGGTGCCGGCAATGTATTCGATGGGGGCATCGAACCAGACGTAGAAGACTTTGCCCTCCATCCCCGGCCAGGGCTGGTCGCCCTTTTGCGGACCGGGATGCCCCAGTAAAGGTCGCGGGTGATGCCCCGGTCCTGCAAGCCGTCGCCGTCGTTCAGCCATTTCTTGGCGATCGAGGTGGTCAGGATCGGCCAGTCCTTCTTGGAGTCGATCCAGGCTTCCAGCTTGTCGCGCAGCGCGCGCTGCTTGAGGTAGAGGTGCTTGGTCTCGCGGACCTCCAGGTTGGTGCTGCCGCTGATCGATGAGCGCGGGTTGATCAGGTCGGTCGGGTCCAGCTGCTTGGTGCAGTTTTCGCACTGGTCGCCGCGCGCAGCCTCGTAGCCGCAGTTGGGGCAGGTGCCGGTGATGTAGCGGTCGGGCAGGAAGCGGTTGTCGTCGATGGAAAAGACCTGCTTTTCCGAGACCTCCTCGATCAGGCCGTTCTCGGCCAGCTTGCCGGCGAAATGCTGGGTCAGCCGGTGGTTGCGCTGCGACGACGAGCGGCCGAAATGGTCGAAGGACAGCCGGAAGCCGCGGGCGATCTCGGCCTGGACGGCGTGCATCTCGGCGCAGTAGGCCTCGACCGGCTTGCCGGCCTTGGCCGCGGCCAGTTCGGCGGGGGTGCCGTGTTCGTCGGTGGCGCAGATGAACATCACCTCATGTCCCATCGCGCGGTTGAAGCGGGCGAAAAGGTCGGCGGGAAGCTGCGAGCCGACGAGGTTCCCCAGGTGCTTGATCCCGTTGATGTAGGGAATGGCCGAGGTGATGAGGATGCGTGCCATGTCTGCGCCTTCCGTTCCGGACGCGCGCTTTTAGCGCGCGCCCGGGGGAAGGGCCAGAGGGTCGCTCCAGAGGGTCGCTGGCGACTTACTGGGCGCAGTAGCCGCCGTCGACCAGGTGATACGATCCGGTGATGAAGCTTGCACGGTCCGACAGCAGGTATTGTGTCAGGTCCGCAACCTCTTCCGACCGGCCGAGGCGGCCGATGGGATGGGAGCCGATCAGCGCCTCCTTCACGCCGGGGGGCAGGTTGCCCAGAAGCGGCGTGTCGATGAAGGCGGGGCCGATGGCGTTCACCCGGATGCCCTTGGCGGAATATTCCAGCGCGGCCGCGCGGGTCAGGCCCAGAAGCGCATGTTTGGCGGCGGTGTAGGCCGAGGCATTGGCAAAGCCGACCGAGCCGAGGATCGAGGCGATGTTGACGATGGCTCCGCCGCCTGCGTCCAGCATCACCGGGATTGCATAGCGCATGCCATAGAAGACAGAGTTCAGGTTCACGTCCATCACCCGGTGCCAGCCTTCAATGGTGTAGTCCCCGACGGGCAGCATCGGCCCGCTGATTCCGGCGTTGTTGACCAGAAGATGCAGGCCCCCGCCCCAGTTTGCCGCCTCGGCCACAAGGCCTTCGACGGTGGGGGCGTCGGCCACGTCGCCGCCGGTGGCGCGTGCCTGGCCGCCGGACTGGGCGATGGTCTCGGCGACGCGGGCGGCGGCGTCGCGGTTCAGGTCCTGGACCAGGACCCGTGCACCGCTGGCGGCCAGGCCGGTGGCGATGGCGGCGCCGATGCCCGAGCCCGCGCCGGTGACAAGTGCGGTCTTGCCGTGGAAGGTGATCTCCATCGTCGTCTCCTTGTTCTGGGGTCGGGCAAGGAAGTCACGGGCGGGCGAGGGGGTCCATGATCGAGATCAAGTCAGAGGTCGGGCAGGGCGCGGGGGTCAAGCTGTTCCTGTTTCGGCCGGAAGCAGAGCGACCAGCTTGCGGGGGGCGAGAGGCGGGCGCGAAGCCGGGTGAGGGTGAAGCTTTCCTCGCCCGACCAAAGCAGCGCGCGGCTGGGGGCAGGGGCCATGTGCCAGCGGCTTTCCACGCCCTGCGCGCCGCCCTGGCCGGGCAGCAGGATCAGGCCCAGCGGTGGGGTGGCGCTGTCGCGTCGCGCGGCCTCGGCCCCTGTCTCGGCCGCCAGGTGCAGGCGGCGGGTGGGGGTCAGGGCGGGGGGCGCCAGAAGCTCGGCGATGACAAGGGGGGCCGCGCCCGAGCGGAGCGCTTCCTCGGCGGCCCAAAGCAGGCCCTCGTCACGCTGCGCCTGGACCAGGATCAGGCGCGAGGGATCGGCAAGCGGTTGCAAGCCCGCGGCGTTCAGGCGTTCGGGCGTCCAGCCGGGGCGAATCCAGATCACCGGGCCGTGGCCTTTGGCCATGATCCGCGCCGCCAGCATCAGGCGCGAGGGGCCGCACAGCTCATGCACGCGACCGCGTTGCAGGGTCAGGTCCCCGGCCAGCGGTTGCTGCGACCCAGGTTGGCGGGGGCTTTGGTGGTGGATTGGCAGACTCATGTCGAAAAGCTAGCCTGTTCGTGCAATGTTCTCAAGCACGGGTCTTTGCCCTGTGACGGAACCGGCCTAGCTTTGCCCGCAACCAGAAGGAGCCACCCGATGAAGACGCTGACCCTTGGCAAGACCGGCCTGACGGTTTCCGAGCTGTGCCTTGGCACGATGACCTGGGGCACGCAGAACACGGAAGGAGAGGGCCATGCCCAGGCCGACATGGCGCTGGAAGCGGGGGTGACATTCTGGGACACCGCCGAGATGTATCCGGTGAACCCGGTCCGCGCGGAAACCGCGGGACGGACCGAAGCGATCATCGGGACCTGGCTTGCGGCACGCGGGGGACGCGACCGGATCGTGCTTGCGACCAAGGTCGCGGGGAAGGGGCCGATCCTGCGACCGGGCGAGGTGACGACGGGGGCGGTGATGCGCGCGGCGGTCGAGGCATCGCTGCGGCGGCTGCAGACCGATTACATCGACCTTTACCAGCTGCACTGGCCGAACCGGGGAAGCTATCACTTCCGCCAGATGTGGCACTATCAGCCACCGAAGCTGGACCGCGCGGCCGAGACCGCGAACATGACCGACATCCTGACCACGGCGCAGGCGCTGGTGTCGGAAGGCAAGATCCGCGCCATCGGCCTGTCCAATGAAAGCGTCTGGGGCGCGGCGCGCTGGCTGCATCTGGCGGATACCTTGGGCCTGCCGCGCATGGGATCGGTGCAGAACGAATATTCGCTGCTGTGCCGCCAGTTCGACACCGACTGGGCCGAGCTTTCGGTGATCGAGGACATGCCGCTTCTGGCCTTCTCTCCGCTGGCCGCGGGGCTCTTGTCGGGCAAGTATGCGGGCGACGTGATCCCCGACGGCTCGCGCCGCAGCCTGAATCCGGACCTCGGCGGGCGGGTCACGGCGCAGGTCTTCCCGGCGGTGGCGGCCTATCTGGGGGTGGCCGCGCGGCATGGCCTTGACCCCTGCCAGATGGCCATAGCCTTCTGCCGGACGCGGCCCTTCCCGACGATCCCGATCATCGGGGCCACGACGCTTGCGCAGTTGCGCACCAACATCGGCGCGGCGGCGGTCACATTGTCGTCAGACGTGCTTGAGGACATAGCGGAAACCCACCGGGCCTACCCGGCTCCGTACTGACGGGACTTGCGGCGCCGGGCGGATCAAGGCAGGTGTTTGCGCGAACCGGAGAGCCCGATGCCCCGCAAGCCGTGCCGTCTGTCCCTTGCTGCCGTGCTTCTTTGTGCCACGGGCCTGCTTGCCGCCTGTCAGTCCGGTGGCGCTGGAAACGCGACGACGGACGTGACGCCCAACGCGGTCGCGGGCGACCCCATCGAAGTGACGACGCTGGATGCACTTCCGGCCGAGGCTGCTTCCGCCCTGACCGGGCCAGCCGAAGCGGTCGGCCCAGAGGCAACAGCACCGCAAGCCGCTGCGGCGACGGCGGCCGAGCCGACGCCAGCCGAGGTCGCAGCGGAACCCGCGCCGCAGCCCGACCTGGCCCAGACGCCGGTGCCGCCGAAATCCGAACAGCAGCTGGCCTGCGAGAGGGAGAATGGCCGCTGGGCCAGGGTTGGCAGGGGCGAGGGGCGGGCCTGCGTCTTCCAGACGAGAGACTCCGGAAAGCGCTGCGAACGGGAAAGCCAGTGCGACAGCGTCTGCCTGGCACGGTCGGGCACCTGCGCGCCGTTCAAGCCGATGTTCGGCTGCAACGAGATCCTGCAGGACAATGGCGCGCGGGTGACCCTGTGCCTCGAGTAGTCCCGGCGCTGGCACTGGCCCCGGTTCTGGCCCTGGTGCTGGCCCTGGCGCTGGCGGGATGTGCGGCGAAAACTCCGGAACCGACGGTCTTCCGGGCGGCGGGCGATCCGATCTGGTCGGCGGCGGCCTTCCAGCCAGCGCAGGTGGCGGGGACCTGGCGGCAGGTGGCGGATTTCCGGACGGCGGGGTCCTGCGACGCGGGCGGGGTCGAGATCACGCCGACGTCCGAAGGGTTGCAGTTGCGCGGGACCCTGTGCCTGGCCGGAAAAGCCGAGGCCGTTTCGGGTGTGGCCCCGCTGGTGGGGCCGGGCCGGCTGCGGGTCAAGGGCGAGGACTGGTGGGTGATCTGGGTCGATGTCGGCTACCGGACGCTGGCCATCGGCACGCCCTCGGGGCGGTTCGGCTTCATCCTGGACCGGGGCGCGATCCCGGTGGACCGGCTGGGCGCGGCGCGGGAAATTTTCGATTTCAACGGCTATCGGACCGAGGCGCTGACGGCGCTTTGAGGGCCGCTCGTCGTTGACTTCGTCACTCCTCGCTGGGTGGCGGGCCCCGGCGACGAGAAGACGAAGTCGCACGAGGAGCGGTCAGCTTGCGCGGTCGAGCAGGGTTTCCAGATGGGCGACCATGTCGCGCGCGCCGACCTCGGCTTCGCGGACCAGAAGGTCGAAGTGCTGGGTGATGGTTTCCACGCGCGCGCTGTCGCGGAAGGCCAGGTAGTGGCGGCCAAGGTAGATCACCGCAAGCAGCGGGCCGAAGAGGGTGACGGGGGCCGAGAAAAGCTTGCGCGCGTCGAACAGGCAAAGCCGCAGCGAGGGGTAGAGCTGGTCGCAAAGCGTCATCAGATGGCGCAACTGGGCGCGGCGGATGTCGGCGCTCAGGCCCTCATAGTAGCCCGAGGCGGTGGCGAAGGCGGTCAACTCGTGCATCGGAAGCGCAATTTCATAGTCCGAGCCGGCGCCCCGCATCCATTTCAGCCGGTCCTCGAAGGCGCCGATCGCCTGTTCGGCAGTGCGGCCAAGCTGGGGCTCGTATTCCCATTCCACCACCGCGCGGGTCTTCAGCATGTCGGGCAGGGTCGCGGGGACGTGTCGGATCTTGTAGCCCGCAGCCTCTTGGTGCCAGCCGAAGATACGCTCGTCGATCAGGGCGCGCGGGGCTTCGGTCAGGGACAGCGAGGCAGCCAGCAGGTCGGCGATGGGCTCGGGGCGGCCGGACAGGCCCAGCAGCCAGTCGGCGCTGATGCCAAGCGCGCGGGCGCAGTCGGCGGCCAGCTGGGCGTTCGGCATCCGGGTGCCGTCCTGCAGCAGCGCCGAGATGGTCGAGCGGTCGACGCCAGTCTGCCGGGCAAGCTCGGCCTGGGTCATCTTGCGCGCCGCCATCGCCTCGGCCAGGCGGGCGCGAAACTGGGGGGCGCGGTCGCGCTTGTCGATTTTATCCATCATATGCAGTTTATCCAAAACGGTTGATGGGTAAAGTTTACAATATCCCGAATTCCAGCCGCTGCGTGGATTTGCTACCGTCACCGGAACGTTACACAAGCCGGGAACCATCTTGCAGACCGAGACCCGGGCCGTCGAATGGCCCACCCTGATCGTCTTTGCGGCAACCTACAGCCTTTGGGCGCTGGCAACCACCTATCTCTGGGCGCTGTCCCCCACCCTTGCGGTCCTGGCCGCCGCGCTGGCCATCGGGCAGTATTCCTCGCTGACGCATGAGGTGTTGCACGGCCATCCGTTCCGGTCGCAAACGCTGTCCGAGGCGCTGGTGTTCCCCGGGCTGACGGTCTTTGTCCCCTACCTGCGTTTCAAGGACCTGCATCTTCAGCACCATTTCGATCCGGCCCTGACCGACCCTTACGACGACCCGGAGTCGAACTATCTTGACCCCGCTGTCTGGGCGCGGCTCTCTGGGCCGAGGCGGGCGCTTCTGCGGTTCAACAACACGCTTTTCGGCCGGATGCTGGTGGGTCCGGCGATCTCTGCCTGGGCGCTGGTGACGGGCGACCTGGCCGAGATGCGCAAGGGCGACCGGCGGGTCTGGCTGGCCTGGGGGCTGCATCTGGCGGGGCTGGCGCTGGTCTGGGTCTGGCTTGCCTGGGTGGGCGCGATGCCGGGCTGGGCCTATCTGCTGGCGGCCTATCTGGCCTGGAGCCTGCTGAAGATCCGCACCTACCTGGAGCACCGCGCGCATGAGGCGGCGCGGGCGCGCACGGTGGTGATCGAAAGCCGTGGGCCGCTTAGCCTGCTGTTCCTGAACAACAATTTCCACGTGGTGCATCACATGCATCCGGGCGTCGCCTGGTACAGGCTGCCGGCGCTCTACTTCGGCAACCGCGAGCATTACCTGCGGCGGAACGAGGGCTACCGCTACGCAAGCTACGTCGAGATCTTCCGGCAGTTCCTGTTCCGCGCCAAGGACCCGGTGCCGCATCCGATCTTCCCGGTCGAGAAGGGCGGGGTGCTAGAGCAGCCGGCGGAAGTGCGGAGTGGGGCCGGAATTGTCGAAGAACGGCACGCCGGGCTGATCGTGGCCCGCCACTAGGGCCGCAACCTCGGCCAGCACGACCTCGGTGATGAAGGGCAGGTCCAGCGCGCGGGCATCGGGCAGAGCAAGCCAGCGCAGGTGCGAAAGTTCGCCCGAGGCCAGCGCGAAATCCTCGCGGTTGTCGTCAAGGCTGTCGGCATGGGCCAGCAGGAAGCGCGCGTCGAAGCGGCGGCTGCGACCGGGGGGCGTGATCGCACGGAAGATGAAGCAGAGCGAGGGATGCTCCATCGTCGCAAGGTTCAGGCCGGTCTCCTCGGTCAGCTCACGCAGCGCGGTGGCGACCAGAGTGTCGGGCGCGGGCGCGTCTTCGGGAACCAGAAGAGAGAGACGCCGCGCGCAATCGGGTTTCAGGAAGCCGGGGCGGGCGGCGACCGCGTCCTCGGGGTCGACGCGGCCGCCCGGAAAGACGAACTTCGACGGCATGAAGACCGCACCCGCGCCACGCTGGCCCATCAGGACCTGAGGGCCGTCGGCGCTTTCGCGCCAGAGGACGACGGTGGCGGCCGACCGAATCGGTTCGTCAGTCATTCGGGTGGTCTGCAAAGCCGTGCATCTTGTTGGCCCATTGCAGCGCCACCATCGCCCCCTTGAGCCGGGGCAGCAGATACAGCGACAGGGCCACGGTCCCGATGGTGAAGCCGACGGCCAGGACCAGCGGTTCGGGGCGCCACTTGGTGTAGGTGAACAGAAGCAGCGGCGCCAGAAGGTGCCCGACGATCAGGATCGTAAGGTAGGCCGGGCCGTCATCGGCGCGGTGATGGTGCAGATCCTCGCCGCAGACCGGGCAGCTGTCGCGCACCTTCAGGTAGCCGCGCAGCATCGGTCCGGCGCCGCAGTTCGGGCAGCGCCGACGCCAGCCGCGCAGGAGCGCGGACTTCAGCGGGCGATCCTCGGCGGCGAGGGTTTGGGCAGTGTCAACGGTGGTCATGGGCAAAGTCCGTTGTCCGGCCCCGGGGCTGGGGGCGTTGAAGGAGGTGAACGATAGTCGCTTCGCGCCGGGCTTCACAGAGGGAAGTCCCGCCCTGTGCCCAGATGTCGCAAGAATCCGCGACGGAAACCCTGCGCCGGGCCGTTTGAAGGGCATGAGGGTCGAACACCGGCCCCGGATACAGGAGAAGAAGATGTCCGCTTCGAAGAAAACGGTTCTGGTTGCTCTGGCGCTGACCGGGGCCATGATTGGCACCGCTGCGCTGGCCCAGAGCAAGGGAATGTGGGGCGAAGGCCGCGGCGGGATGCTGACCGAGATGTTCGAGGCGATCGACGCCGACAGCGACGGCAAGATCACCCTGGCCGAGCTTGAGGCGCACCGGAAGGCCGAATTCGCCGCCGCCGACACCAATGGCGATGGTGCGCTGAGCCCTGATGAGCTGTCGGCGCACCAGCTGGCGCGAATTCAGGCGCGGCTGGCCGAGCGGACCCAGGCGATGCTGGACAACATGGACAACGACGGCAACGGCAGCCTGTCCGAGGACGAGATGGGCAAGGGTCCGGGCGAGCGTCACTTTGCGCGGCTGGACACCGACAATGACGGTGCGATCTCGAAAGCCGAGGCGGAAGAGGCCATGCAGCACCGCGGCAAGCGCGGCCACGGCGGCGGCATGGGCAACAACTAGGGCTTTGCGGCCCTGCCGCCCAGCCGCTAAGCAAGAGGGCATGACAATGGCCTTCGACGCGCATGGCGACACCTCGGACGAGGTGCTGATGGTGCTCTATGCCAACGGAGACCGTCATGCCGCGCTGGCGCTGACCCAGCGCGTCACCCCGCGCGTGCTGGCCTATGCCGCCCGGCTTCTGGGCGGCGACCGGGCCGAGGCCGAGGATGTGGCGCAAGAGACGATGCTGCGGCTCTGGCGCGTCGCGCCGCAGTGGCGGCAGGGCGAGACACGGGTGACGACCTGGGCCTACCGGGTCGCCACCAACCTCTGCATCGACCGGCAGCGGTCGCGGGGACGCAGGCGGCAGATGGCGCTGGACGACGCGCCCGAAGTGGCCGATGGCGCCGTCGGAGCCGAGGCGCGATTGCAAGAGGCCGGGCGGATGGCGGCGCTGGAGGCCGCGCTGGCCGACCTGCCCGACCGGCAGCGACAGGCGGTGGTGCTGCGCCACCTGGAAGGGATGACGAACCCCGAAATTGCAGCGATCATGGAGATCGGGGTGGAAGCGGTGGAAAGCCTGACCGCACGAGGCAAACGGGCGCTGGCGGGATTGCTTTCGGGCCGCAAGGACGAGCTGGGATATGAGGATGACCGAGATGCAGGATGATCTGGACGACCTCCTGGCGCGTGCGGCGCAGCGGCCTGTCCTGCCGTCCGAGGCGCTGATGAACCGGGTGCTGGCCGACGCGCTGGCCCGGCAGCCGCAGGCTTCGGCTCCGGTTCCGCGACCCGCGCCGCGACCTGGCGTCCTTGCGCGGCTGTCGGCGCTGTTCGGCGGGCCGCCGGTCCTGGCGGGACTGGGGACGGCTGCGGTCTTCGGCCTGGCCCTGGGTTATCTTAGCCCGACCACGCTGAACTATCTGACGGGGACCTCGACCGAGACGGCCGAATTCTTCCCGCAAGCCGATTTTCTGACCACGGAAGGCTGATGCCATGAGCGACCCCCATACCACTGCGCCCCCCACTGCGCAGCTGCCGCCGCCGGTCGTCCCGACCCCGCCGGGCACCACGTCGCGCTGGGTGAAGATCGCGTTGGCGGTCTCGGTCGCGCTGAACCTTGCGGTGGCGGGGCTGGCGGTCGGGGCCTGGCTTGGCGGCGGGCACCGCGACATGCCGCGCGACATGTCCTTCGGCCCGTTCAGCGCGGCGCTGGACGACAGCGACCGCCGCGAGCTTCGCCGCGCGCTCTTGGACCGGATGGGAGAGTTCCGCGCCGCGCGGACCGAGGCCCGGGCCGAGTTCGAGACGCTGCTGGGCACCTTGCGCGCCGATCCCTTCGACCCCGACGCCTTGAAGGCCGCCCTGGCCGCCATCGAGACCCGCAATGCCGAGCGGCTGCAACTGGGGCGCAGCCTGATCGAGACCCGCCTGATCGAGATGTCGACCGAGGACCGCCAGCGCTTTGCCGACCGGCTGGAGAAGGGCCTGCGCAAGGGTGGGCGCGACGGCGGGGGCCGCGACTAGGCCGCCGACAGCCGGTAGGTGACCTGGTTCCGCCCGGCGCCCTTCGATTCCAGCAGCGCAAGGTCGGCCTGTTCGACCAGGCCGTCGATGGCATAGCTGTCCTCACCCGCGGCCCCGGCGACCGCGACGCCGATCGAGACCGTCACCCGCAACTCCTCGCCCGAGAGAAGGCGGATCGGCTGGTCATCCATCGCCTGACACAGGCGTTCGGCAACCCGGCGGGCCGTGGCCATGCAGCTTTGCGGCAGGATCGCCAGGAATTCCTCGCCGCCGATGCGGGCCAGGATGTCGGTGTCGCGCAGGTTGGCGGTCAGGCGGCGGGCGACCTCGACCAGGACCTGATCGCCGGCGGCATGGCCGTATGCGTCGTTCACCTGCTTGAAACGGTCAAGGTCCATGACCATGACGGCGAACTGCGACCCTTCCTCCCGCGCGCGGGCGGCGATGGCGGCAAGCTGGGGGGCGGCGCAGCGGCGGTTGTAAAGCCCGGTCAGCGGGTCACGCATCGCCAGCCGCAAACCATCCTGCATCCGGGCACGCCGCCGGTCGGACTGGCGCTTGCGGCGCAGCAGGCCACGGGTGCGCAAGGCCAGCTCCTCGGCCGTGATGTCGGAGCCGACCGCATCGTCCGCGCCAAGGTCGAAGGCCATCGCGGCCTCGTCCCCTTCGCCTGCGGGGCCGACCACACAGACGGCGGCATGGCGGGTGGCCTGGTGGCTTTTCAGTTCGGACAGCAGCCGCAGGGTGCCTGACGGGTTCTGGCCATCGTCGTGCAGGATATAGACCTCGGGCTGGGCCTGGCCGGTCGAGATGTCCGCCAGCGCCTCGCGCCGCGAGACCATGACCAGACGGTCGCGCACCTGGCCTGCCAGCTTGGCCCAAAGCGGATTGCCGGGGTCCGACCCGACGACGGCGATGGTGCCCTGCGGATCGAAAGTCATGGGGGCTTCGGCCAGACCGGCAATCGCCAGCCCCTCGGCCGAGGGAAATTCGCTTTCCGCCTTCAGCCGCAACAGGTTGCGCAGCCGCGACAGGAGCACACGTTCGTTCGCGGGCCGGTCCATGACGTCGTCGGCGCCCGAGGCGAAGGCGGCCAGCCGTTCCTCGGCCGTGCCGAAAGCGGTCAGCGCGATCACCGGAATGTCGCGGCTGGCCGGGTCGCGGCGCAGCCGCTCCATCACTTCCAGACCAGAGATGTCGGGCAGGCCGATGTCCAGCAGCACCAGATCGGGCCGTTCTTCCCGCGCCACGGCGAGGCAGGTCGCGCCGTCGGCGGCCAGGATCGGATCGTAGAAGGCCGCGGTAAGCCGCGCCTGCTGGACGATCCGGTTCGCCGCCACGTCGTCAACGATGAGAATCCGTGCGCTCATCCCAGATGCCGTCTTTTCATTCCACTTGTTGTGGACAACTCTGCCGTCGGGAAGGTTAAGAAATCCTTTCTGGATGCGGGGAAGAGATCGAATTTCGTCTGCTGACACCAGAAGGCTGTGAAAGCGAGAACAATGCAACCAGAAGTTGTAAGCGGACCTGCCAGGGACTCTGCCGTGGTGCTGGCCATTCAGGCGCTTGGCTGGATCGCGGCGGATGACGAGGTCTTTCCGCTTTTCATCACCGCCACCGGGTCCGCGATGTCAGAGCTGCGTGACCGCGCCGCCGATCCGGAATTCCTGGCGGCCGTGCTGGATTTCCTGCTGCAGGATGACCGCTGGGTGGTTGCATTCTGCGATGCCGAGGGCCATCCCTACACAGCGCCCCAGGCGGCCCGTGCGGCCTTGCCGGGCGGCGCGGTGATGAACTGGACCTGAGGGGCATGATGATCGACGGGCTGATCTTCGACAAGGATGGGACCCTGTTCGACTTTCGCGTCAGCTGGGGCCGCTGGGCCGGGACGTTCCTGCGCCGGATCGCGTCGGACGAAGGCCACGCCGCGCGGCTGGGGCGGGCCATCGGCTATGATCTTGCCTCGGCGACCTTTTCGCCCGACAGCCCGGTGATTGCCGCCACCGCCGCCGATATCGCGGCAGCGCTCTTGCCCGAACTGCCGGGTGTGACGCTGGCCGAGCTGACCGACCGGATCGACGCAAGCGCCGGGATGGCGCCGATGTCCGAAGCAGTGCCGCTGCGGCCGCTGCTGGATGCGTTGCGCGGGCAGGGGTTGCGGCTGGGGCTGGCGACGAACGACTCCGAAGCGCCTGCGCGACAGCATCTGGAAAGCCACGGGATCACCGACTGCTTCGATTTCATCGCCGGGTATGACTCGGGCCACGGGGCAAAGCCGGGGCCGGGGATGTGCCTGGCCTTCGTGCGGCACACCGGGCTTCAGCCCCGGCGGGTGGCGATGGTCGGCGACAGCCGACATGACCTGGACGCCGGGCGGGCGGCAGGGATGCGGACCATTGCGGTGCTGACCGGAGTTGCCCGGCGCGAGGATCTTGCGCCCCACGCCGATGTCGTGCTGGACGATATCGGCGCCATTCCGGCCTGGCTTTCCGGCCTGAAAGCCTGAATCTGCGGACGGCGCGCGAAAAACGACGCCTCATCGTCGCAAATGCAGTGACCAGATCGGCTCTGCTTCCGTCATCTTCGCCCCACGCGAATGGAGAGTGACGATGGCGGATGAACCAGCTCGGAGAAAGCGCGCCGGTGGGCGGGCGGGGATGAAGGTCCGCGCCGGCTCGGCGGTGATCGACCAGATGCCCTGGCGGATCCCGGTCAACCCCGATGCGCCCATCGAGCCGCTGGATGCCGAGGCCGTGCAGCGCGTCCACCAGACCGCAATGCGCATCCTGCGCGACATCGGGATCGAGTTCCTGAACCCCGAAGCGGTGGAGCATCTGCGCCGCGCGGGCTGCATCGTGAACGGAACCAACGTCCGGATGGACGAGGATTTCGTGATGGAAATGGTCGCCCGCGCGCCCGAGACCTTCACCATCACACCCCGCAACCCCGAGCGCGAGCTGATCATGGGCGGCAAGCACATGCTGTTCGTCAACGTCTCGTCGCCGCCGAACGCCTGGGACATGGAGCGGGGCAAGCGGTCTGGCGACTTCGAGACCTTTCGCGAGTTCATGAAGCTGACGCAGTATTTCAACTGCATCCACATCGCGGGCGGCTATCCGGTCGAGCCGGTGGATATTCATGCGTCGGTGCGACACCTGGATTGCCTGTATGAGAAGCTGACCCTGACCGACAAGGTTGTCCACGCCTACAGCCTGGGCGCCGAGCGGGTCGAGGATGTGATGGAGATGGTCCGGCTGGCCGGGGGCCTCACGGAAGAGGAGTTCCAGGCCAAGCCGCGGATGTATACGAACATCAATTCGGTTTCCCCCCTGAAGCACGATTATCCGATGCTGGACGGCGCGATGCGGATGGCAATGCGCGGGCAGCCGGTGGTGGTGACGCCGTTCACGCTGGCGGGGGCGATGGCGCCGGTCACGATGTCGGGGGCGGTGGCGCTGTCGATTGCCGAGGCCCTGGCGGCGGTGGCGCTGCTGCAATACATCGCGCCGGGCTGTCCGGTGGCGATCGGCACCTTCACCAGCAATGTCGACATGAAATCGGGGGCTCCCGCCTTTGGCACCCCGGAATACATGCGGGCGACGCAGATGACCGGGCAGCTGGTGCGCTTCTATGGCGTGCCGATGCGGGCGAGCGGGGTCTGCGCGGCGAACGTGCCGGACGGACAGGCGATGTGGGAGACGTCGAACAGCCTGTGGTCGGCGGTGCAAAGCCGCACCAACATGGTCTACCACGCGGCGGGCTGGCTGGAGGGCGGGCTGATCGCGTCGCCCGAAAAGTTCATCATGGACTGCGAGGTCCTGCAGATGATCCAGCGCTATTTCGAGGAAGCGACCTTTGCCACGCGGGACGAGGACCTGGCCTTTGACGCGATCAGGGAGGTCGGCGCGGGCGGGCATTACTTCGGGGTCCAGCACACCCAGGACCGGTATCAGGACGCCTTCTATGCGCCGATCGTGTCGGACTGGCGCAACTATGAGGCGTGGCAGGCCGACGGGTCGGTCTGGACGGTCGAGCGGGCGCACCGGATCTACAAGCAGATCCTGGCCGAGTTCGAGGCGCCGGAGATGAACGGGGACCATCTGGAAGAGCTGCAGCGCTTCGTGGCGCGGCGCAAGCAGGAGGGCGGGGCGCCCACCGATTTCTGATCTGTCCACGGAAGGACTGGTCGGGATGGACCTCTGGCAGCCAGGGTCTGGGTGCGGAGGTCAGACGCTTGGTCCGACCGCCCCATGCCTTGACCTTTCACGCCCTGTCCCGCAGGTTGCCGGGCAATCAACGCAGGCCCGAACGGGGGCCCGAACGGGCGAAAAGGCAGATGGCAAAGAGCACGCGTCCCTTCTCGGGTTTCGAATTCATGATCGCCTGGCGCTATCTGCGCGCAAGGCGGGCCGAGGGCGGGGTCAGTGTCATGACCTGGATCAGCCTGATCGGGATCACGCTGGCGGTCTTTGCGCTGATCCTGACGCTGGCGGTGCGCGCCGGGTTCCGGGCCGAGTTCGTGGACACGATCCTGGGCGCCAATGCGCATGTGACGGTCTATTC
>PNNE01000378.1 GCA_013824055.1 Rhodobacter sp.
AGCGTGGACTTGCCGCAGCCCGAGGGGCCGACAAGGACGAGAAACTCGCCTTCCTCGACCGCGATGTCGATGCGGTGCAGGACCTGCACCTGTCCGTAGGATTTGGTGACGTTGCGGATGTCGAGAAAGCCCATGGCGTTATCCTTTGACAGAGCCCGCCATCAGCCCGCGCACGAAGTAGCGGCCTGCGACGATGTAGACGACAAGGGTGGGCAGCGCGGCAAGGATCGCGCCCGCGAAGTGGACGTTGTATTCCTTCACGCCGGTCGAGGACTGGACGAGGTTGTTCAAGGCGACGGTCATCGGCTGGCTGGTGCCTCCGAACGAGACGCCGAAGAGGAAGTCGTTCCAGATGTTGGTGAACTGCCAGATGACAGAGACGACGGCGATAGGCCCGCTGACAGGCAAGAGGATGCGCCAGAAGATGCGGAAGAACCCGGCCCCGTCGATCATCGCGGCGCGCACCAGTTCCGTGGGGAAGGACGCATAGTAGTTGCGGAAGTAAAGCGTGGTGAAGCCGATCCCGTAGACGACATGGACAAGGATCAGACCGGGGACGGTGCCCGCAAGACCAAGCTGGCCCAGGACCACCGCCATCGGGATCAGCACGATCTGGAACGGGATGAAGCAGGAGAACAGCATGAGCCCGAAGACCCAGGTATCGCCCCGGAAACGCCATTTGGTCAGGACGTAGCCGTTCAGCGCCCCGATGATGGTGGAGATGGCGACAGCCGGGACCACCATCAGGATCGAGTTCATGAAATAGGGTTTCAGGCCGGTCGGCTCCACCCCGATCTGGGCGGTCGACCAGGCGGACCGCCAGGGGTCGAGCGTCCAGTCGGACGGCAAAGCCATCATGTTGCCGCCGGTGATCTCGGCCAGGGGTTTGAAGGAGTTCACGCCCATGACGTAAAGCGGCAAGAGGTAAAAGAGCGCGAAGAGCAGAAGCGTGAGGTAGATCAGCGCCCGCATCGCGCGGCCGGTGGAGACGGCGGTGTCTTGCGTCAGGACGCTCATGCCTTCTTCTCCTTCAGCTCGGCGTAGAGGTAGGGGACCATGATCGCGGCGATGGTCATCAGCATGATCACCGCAGAGGAGGCCCCGATCCCCATCTGGTTGCGGGTGAAGGTGTAGGAATACATGAAGGTGGCGGGCATCTCGGTGGCCCGTCCCGGCCCGCCGCCGGTCAGCGCGATGACCAGGTCGTAAGACTTGATCGCGAGATGGCTGAGGATGACGAAGGCCGACAGGAAGGCGGGGCGCAACAAGGGAATGACGATCCGGCGGTACAGCTGCCAGTTCGAGGCACCGTCGATCTGCGCGGCCTTCAGGATCTCGTTGTCGATGCCGCGCAGACCGGCAAGGAACATCGCCATCACGAAACCGCTCGTCTGCCAGACAGCGGCAATGACGATGGTGTAGATCGCCATGTCGCTGTCCTTGATCCAGGTGAAGGTGAAGGACTCCCACCCCCAGTCCTGCATGATCCGCTGCAACCCGATGCCGGGGTCGAGAAACCATTTCCAGGCGGTGCCGGTGACGATGAAGCTGAGCGCCATCGGGTAGAGATAGATCGGGCGAAGGACCCCCTCGCCCCGGATCTTCTGATCCAGGAAGATCGCCAGCATCAGGCCGATCACCGTGCAGATGGTGATGTAAAGCGTGGCGAAGATCGCGATGTTGGTGATCGCGGTCGACCAGGCGGGCAGCGCGAAGAGCTTCTCGTAGTTCTCGAAGCCGACCCAGTCGTAGCGGGGCAGCATCTTCGAGCCGGTGAAGGACAGGACCACGGTGAAGAGGATGAAGCCGTAGACGAAAACAAGCGTCACGGCGAAAGAGGGAGCGAGGACGAGCTTCGGCAGCCAGTCCTGCAGCGTGGTGCGAAAATCGGCCTGGGTGGCCATGTGCATCCTCCCGTGGGTCCAGGGGCGCAAAAGTTTTCGAAAACTTTTGCAAATTCCTTCGAAGGAATTTGGGTCGGGGGGCGGATGGTCCGCCCCCCTTCCAGGCGGTTATTGCGCAGCGGCGACGGCTTCGGCCAGCGCGGCGGCGGCGGCGGCCCCGTCAGCATATTCGCCGTTGAAGGCCGCAGTGATCACGTCATAGGTCGCGTTCTTCACCGAGGCCGGCGCCGCGTGACCATGCGCCATCGAGCCGAAAAGTGTGCCGTTGGTGTTGGCTTCGGCCAGGTCCGCCATCG
Organism: Rhodobacter sp.; assembly: GCA_013824055.1. GTDB lineage: Bacteria > Pseudomonadota > Alphaproteobacteria > Rhodobacterales > Rhodobacteraceae > Tabrizicola. The sequence goes on from PNNE01000378.1 coordinate 2,201, forward strand.
CCTTCTTGCCGCAGTCGTCGAAGGCGTCGTTCGGCACGTCGGTCCGTGCCGGGGCAGAACCCTTGACCACGTTGAACGCCGACTGGAACGTCGGGTTCATGATCGCCGAGGCCATCGCGGCCTGGGCAGCCTTCGCCCCGTCGCTTTCGACGTTGAACATCGCGAACTGGTCGGAGTTGAAGGTCACCGCCCCTTGCGTTCCGGGGAAGCGGATGCAGACGAAGTCGGTGCCCGGAACCTTGCCGGCCTTCAGGAACTCGCCCTTGGCCCAGTCGCCCATCATCTGCATGCCCGCCTCGCCGTTGATCACCATCGCCGAAGCCAGGTTCCAGTCGCGGCCCGAGAAGTTGGCGTCGACGTAGGTGGACAGCGTGATCAGGCGGTTGAAGGCTTCCGCCATCTGCTCGCCACCCAGGGCTGCGGGGTCAAGGTCGATGAAGGCCGCCTTGTAGAAATCGGTGCCCAGCCCGAGGACGATCCCGTCGAAGACCGTCGCGTCCTGCCAGGCCTGGCCGCCATGACCCAGGGGCGTGATGCCGTTGGCCTTCATCGCCTCCAGCACCGCCACCAGGTCTTCCCAGGTCGCAGGCTCGCCCAGACCGGTCGCATCGAGCGCGGCCTTGTTGATCCAGACCCAGTTGGTCGAGTGGACGTTGACCGGGGCCGCGATCCACTTGCCGTCGGCTTTCGAGAAGCCTTGCAGCGCGGCGGGAACGACGGCGTCCCAGCCTTCGGCGGTGGCAACCTCGGTCAGGTCGCCGAGCGCGCCCTCGGCAGCCCAGTCCAGGATGTCGAAGCCCAGCATCTGCACCGCGGTCGGCGGGTCGCCTGCCGTGACGCGGGCGCGCAGCGCGGTCATCGCCGCCTCGCCGCCGCCGCCCGCGACGGGCATGTCGACCCAGCCGATCGACTTGGTGGCAAGATCGTCTTTCAGCACGTTCAGCGCGGCGGCCTCGCCTCCGCTGGTCCACCAGTGCAGGACTTCGACGTCTTCGGCGAAGCTGATCGAAGTGGTCATCACCAGAGCCGCCGCAGCGGTCATCGTCTTTCCGAAAAGGCGCATGGTTTCCTCCCGTTTTGCGCTTCGTTTGCCCGCGTCAGCGGGGTCTTACCCAAGGCGCCCGCGTGCGGCCGATCCGCATCACCAGCGACTTGATTTCCATGAATTCGTCCAGGCCCTGGCGGCCGATCTCGCGGCCGAGGCCGGATTGCTTGACGCCGCCGAAGGTCACTTCGGGGAAGCCGTCCATCCAGGTGTTGGTCCAGACCGTGCCGGCCTGAGCGCCCCGTGCGAAGGCAAGGCAGGTGTGGATGTTCTCGCTCCAGACGCCGGCGGACAGGCCATAATCGCCGTCGTTCACCAGGGTCAGGGCTTCGTCGAGGGTGCGGAAGGTGAGGACGGCCAGGACCGGGCCGAAGACCTCTTCCCGCGCGATGGCCATGTCTGGCGTGACGCCGGTCAAGATGGTCGGCTGGTAGAATTGCGGGCCAAGGCCCGGCACCTCCAGCGCCTTGCCGCCCAGCGCCACCGTGGCTCCGGCCCGACGCGCGGCGGCGACATGCGCGTCGATCTTCGCGCCATGCTCGCGGCTGACGATGGCGCCGACCTGGGTTGCGGGGTCGAGGGGGTCGCCGAAGGCCACCTGTCTGGAAAGCTCGACAATGCGGGCGGTGAAGGCCTCGGCGATGTCCTGATGGACCAGGATGCGGCTGCCCGAATTGCAGCATTGGCCCACGTTGAAATAGACCCCGAAGACCACGGCATCGGCGGCGCTTTCCAGATCAGCGTCGGGAAAGATCACCTGCGGGTTCTTGCCGCCAAGTTCGAGGGCGACCTTCTTCAAGGTGCTGGACGCGGCGGCGGCGATGCCCCGGCCGACGGCGGTCGAGCCGGTGAACGTCACCATGTCGACGGATGGATGGCTGGCCAGCGTCGCGCCGACCGGCTGGCCGTAGCCGAGGACGACGTTCACGACTCCGGCGGGGAGGCCCGCTTCGAGGAGCAGTTCGCCCAGGATGACGGTCGTGGACGGCGTGAGTTCCGAAGGCTTCACGACACAGGTGCAGCCCGCAGCCAGCGCGAAGGGAAGCTTCTGGCTAAGGATCCAGAACGGGAAGTTCCAGGGCGTGATGATGCTGACGACGCCGATGGGCTCCTTCAGCACCACGGCCAGCATGTCCGGGCCAAGCGAGGTGTGGCTGTCGCCATGCAGCGTCCGCGCCAGCGATGCCGCAAAGCGCCAGAGGTCGGCGGCCCCGGAAACCTCGCCCCGCGCCTGGGTGATCGGCTTGCCGGATTCCAGCGTCTCGATCAGGGCCATGCGGTCGGTGTTCGCTTCGATCAGCTCGGCGACTTTCAACAGCACCGCTGCGCGCGCCTTGCCGGAAAGCGCGCTCCAGCGCCCGTCGTCAAAGGCGGCGCGGGCGGCTGCGATGGCGGCCTCGGCGAGTTGGATCGTTCCAACAGGCGTGCGGCTGACCACGGTGCCATGCGACGGCGAGAGGCGCTCGATCCAGCCGCTGTCCCCGTCCGGTGCCGGTCCCGGTTCAGCCGGGGACGGCACAAACGCGCCGCCGATCAGGTGCCGGTTGATCCGCACTTCGGGAAGGGTCGCGCCGCTGGCGGGGATCACGGTCAGGTCAAGCATGTCAGGTCCCCGGGAATTCTGGTTTGCGCTTCGCCTGAAAGGCGGCGACGCCCTCTTGCCGGTCGGCGCTGGCGGCGATGGCGGCAGAGCCGAGGGCCTCGATCAGGGCGGCCTGGTCCTCGCCCCGCCCGGCGTGGATCATCGCCTTGGTGATCTCGGTCGCGCGGGGCGAAAGGGTGGCGGAGGTCCGGGCAATCTCCTGCGCGGTCACATGGACGTCCTCGGCCAGCGCGGCGACGAAGCCGCAGGCAAGCAGGCGATCCGCCCCGATGCGACGACCGAAGAGCGCCATTTCCTTCACGATCCCCTCGGGGAGCAGCCGGGCAAGGCGCTGCGAGCCGGACCAGCCGGGAACGATGCCGACCCCGGCCTCTGGCAGGGCGATGGTGGCTTTCGGCGCGATGACCCGAATGTCGCAGGCGGCGGCGAGTTCGAGACCGCCGCCGAAGGCATGGCCGTTCAGCGCGGCGATGGTGGGCTTGGACAGGCGCGCGAGGCGGTCAAAGATGCGGTGGCCGCCGCGCACCCAGGTCCGCGCGAATTCCGCGGGGGAAAGCCCGCCCCAGGCGGTGATGTCGGCACCCGAGCAGAAGGCGCGGTCGCCCTCGCCCGTCACGATTGCCGCGCGGACTTCGGGGCGGGCTTCGATCACTTCAAGGTGGCTGGCAAGTTGGCCCAGCATGTCCACGGTAAGGCAGTTGAGCCTGGCCGGGTTGTCCAGCGTCAGCATGGCCACCGGGCCGGCAATGTGCAGACGGACACCGCTCATGGTTGCCACCCCATCGGACCTTCGGCGAGGAGCGAGAGCGGCATGGTCGTGGCGGTCTCGGCCACGGCGACTCGCCCCTGCGACGCAGCAACGATATCACGCGCGGGGTCGATCCCCGGCATGATCTCGGTCGCGACCAATCCCTTTTCGGTCAGCCGGATCACGCAGCGTTCGGTGACATACAGCACCTCTTGCCCCTGCGCCCGCGCGCGGCTGCCCGAGAAGGTGACGTGTTCCACCTTCTCGACCATCTTGCAGAACTTGCCGGGCGTGGTGACGCTCAGGCCGGCAGAAGAGAGCGCGACCCCTGCCCCGGCCTCGAACCAGCCGGAAAAGACGATCTTGCGGGCATGCGCGGTGATGTCGACAAAGCCGCCGCAGCCTGCGGTGAGATAGGGCTTCTGCCCAAGTTTCGAGACATTGACGTTGCCCTCGACGTCGATTTCCAGGAACGACAGGAACGCCAGGTCGAACCCCGCGCCCTGGAAGTAGATGAACTGCTGTGGCGAGGGCATGTAGCCCCAGGCGTTGGACGCGCAGCCGAAGGCGAAGCCGGTCAGGGGCATGCCGCCCACGGCACCCTGTTCGATGGCCCAGGTCACCGCCTCGGGGTGGCCTTCCTCAAGCAGGATGCGGGGGACCATCGCGCTGATCCCGAAGCCGAGGTTCGCCGTCATGCCCCCGCGCAACTCCAGCGCGGCGCGGCGGGCGATGACCTTTTCCACCCCCCGCTCGGCCAGGGTGAAGGATGACCAGGGCCGCATGATCTGGCCCGAAATGGCGGGATCATAGGGCGTTTCGGTGGTCTGACGCTGGTCGGGGTCAAGCACGATCAGGTCGACCAGATGGCCGGGGACGCGAACGTCATGCGGGCGCAAGCTGCCCCTGGCGGTCAGGCGCGAGACCTGGGCGATCACCAGCCCCCGGTTGTTGCGGGCGGCGATGGCCTGTTCCAGCCCCCCCAGATAGGCGCCCTCGTGTTCGTAGGTGAGGTTCCCGTTCTCGTCCGCCGTCGTCGCACGCAGGATGCAGACGTCGGGCTGGATATTGGGGAAATGCAGCCAGGTCTCGCCGCCGAAGTCCACCCGGTGAACGATCGGCGCCGCGGCCCCGCGCGCGTTCATCGAACAGCCCTCGCGGAGGGGGTCGGCAAAGGTTTCCATGCCCACCTTGGTCAGCACGCCGGGGCGGCGGGCGGCGGCTTCGCGGTGCATGTCGAACAGGATGCCGGAGGGCACGTTGTAGGCCGCCACCCGGTCCTCGACGATCATCTTCCAGATCTCGGGCATCGGCAGGTTCGACGGGCCGGACGGGTAGGACCCCGCCAGCACCCGCGCCAGAAGCCCGTCCTGCGCGATCCAGTCCATGCCCTTGACGCCGTACATGTCGCCCGCGGCGATCGGGTGCAGCGTGGTGATGGCCCTGGGGTGGCCCTCGGCCCGGAACCTGTCGCCCAGCGCCTTCAGCACCAGGTCCGGGCAGCCAAGTGCCGAAGAAGACGAGACCGTGACCACCGCCCCATCGGCGATGCGGGCCACGGCGTCGGAGGCTGCGACAAGCTTGGTCATGCGGCGCTCCCGTAATCGATCTGCTGCCGGGTGCCGGTCTGTGCCGCCTTGCGCACGGCCAGTGCGACGGCCAGCGAGGCGACACCATCCGCGCCAGTGGCGGCGGGCCGGCCGGACCCGGCGACGGCGGCAAGGAAATCGCCAACCCCCTGGACATACAGGTTGTGCGCGGGGAACGGCACCGCCGCGCGGCCCGTTGCGGTGACCAGCTCGACCTCGCCGACCGGGGCTTGCGTCATCACGCCCCGCGCGAAGATCGAGCCCCTGTCGCCATGCACCTCCAGCCCCGAACCTGCGAAGGGGTGAGTGAAGCTTTCGTGACTCTGGACCAGCGCGCCCGAGGGCATGGTCCAGACCGACATGACCGAGTCCTCGACCCCCTGCCCCATGCCGCTGGCGCCCATCTGGGCCACCACGGCCACCGGGTCCTCGTCCAGCAGGAACCGCGCGACATCGGCGTCATGCACGGTGATGTCCGGGATCACCCCGCCGCCAGCGGATGCATCGTTGATCCGCCAGCCCTGCAGATGCGGCGGCAGTTGGACAGCATGGAACAGGCGCAGCGACAGGACCCGGCCGATCCGCCCGGCCCGGATCAGATCGCGGACCGCCCGGTGCGCGCCCGAACAGCGCAGGTGGTGGTTCGTCGCAAGCACGACCCCCGCCGCTTCGGCCGCCTGCACCATCCCGGCGGCCTCGGCCACCGTCATCGCCAGGGGCTTTTCGCACAGGACATGCTTGCCCGCCGCGATTGCCGCCAGCGCCTGTGCGTGATGCTTCTCGTTGGTCGACGAGATGTAGACCGCACCGATCGAGGCATCGTCCAGCACCAGCGTCAGCCGGTCTGCGGCGGCGGCAATGCCGTGGCTGGCCGCAAACTCATCTGCCCTGGCGCGGGTGGTGCTGACCACGGCCGCAACCTCGCCCCCGGTGGCGCGGATGGCGCCGATCATGTGCTGCGCGGCAATGGTGCTTGCCCCGACCAACCCCCAGCGCATGAGTCCCTCCACCCGATTTGGATCGTTCCAAATTTATACTGGAACGGTCCAACACCCGTCAAGCGTCTTGTTCGGACCACTGGCGTTTGGCCTGGCCAAGGCTATGCTTTGCCAGCAACGCCAAAGGAAGCCGCAGCCATGCCCGCACCCGTCAACCGTCTGAAACACCGCCTGTCCGCCGGAGAGACCCTGTATGGCTGCTGGCTTGGCATGGCCGATCCCTACGCCGCCGAGATGGCCGCGACCTGCGGCTTCGACTGGCTCTTGATCGACGGAGAACATGCTCCGAACGACCTGCGATCGACGATGGCGCAGCTTGCGGTGATCGAACCCTCGCCCAGCCTGCCGGTGGTCCGGCTGCGCGACGACGATCCGGCGCGGATCAAGCAGGCGCTGGACGCGGGCGCGCAAAGCCTGCTGATCCCGATGATCGAAAGCGCCGAGCAGGCCCGGCGGGCGCTGGCAGCGACCCGCTACCCGCCGCAAGGCATCCGCGGTGTCGGCGCTTCGCTGGCCCGCGCCTCGCGGTTTTCCGCGGTGCCGGACTACCTGACCACGGCCAACGAGCAAGTCTGCCTGCTCTTGCAGATCGAAAGCCGGGCGGGGCTGGCGGCGCTGGACGAGATCCTGGCCATTCCAGGCATCGACTGCGTCTTCATCGGCCCCGCCGACCTTGCCGCCGACATGGGACATCTGGGCAATGCCGCGCACCCCGAGGTGCGGGCGGCAGTGCTGGACGCGATCCGGCGGATTGCGGCGACGGGCAAGGCCGCCGGGGTCCTGTCGACCGAAGACGACGTCCTGGCCGACTGCTTGACGGCGGGCGCGCGCTTCGTCGGCGTCGGGATCGACGTGCTGGCCTATGTCGACGCGCTGCGGGCGCGGGCGCGGCAGTTCCTGGGCCGATGACGCTCCTCGTGCGCCTTCGGCTTCTCGTCGCGGGGTCCCGAGGAGAAGCCGAAGGCGCACGACGAGGCGGTCAGCCGGGAACCAGCGCCAGCGCCCGGATCGGCGAGCCGGTCCCGTCCCTGATCTTCAGCGGTGTCGCGATCAGGATCGCCCCCTTGGCCGGCAGCTGGTCCAGGTTGCACAGGCTGGCCAGGCCAAAGCAGTTGTCCCGGTGCAGGAAATTATGCGCCGGGAAGGGCGGGCTGAACCGGGCCGCCATGCCTGCATCGGTGCCGATGCACTGGGTGCCCCAGCCGACGATGCCCTTGCCCAGAAGATAGTCGATGCAATCCGTCGACGGGCCGGGCGAATGTGCGCCGTCCTCGAAAGGATCGGGGTCCTGGTTCAGGAACAACGCCTCGTCGTGGGACCGCTTGTCCCAGTCGGTGCGCATCAGCACCCATTCTCCGGGGCCGATCTCGCCATGCTTTGCCTCCCAGGCCTTCACATGGGCTGCCGTCAGCAGGAAATCGGGGTTCGCCGCAGCCTCGGCGGAACAGTCGATGACGTTGGCGGGTGCGATCAGCCGCTGGACCGACAGGGTGTCGGTGAAGCCGTCGGCATGGTCCCTGCCCGACAGCCAATGGTGCGGGGCGTCGAAATGGGTGCCGGAGTGTTCGCCAAGCGTGAGCCAGTTCCAGGCCCAGAAGGGGCCGTCCTGATCATACTCGCTGATCCGGTGAATGGCGACTTTGGGCGTGTTCCGCGCCAGGTCCTCGGGCAGCCGCAGGATCGGCGTTTCGGGGCCGAGTTGCGCCGTCAGATCGACGACCCTGACCCCGCCGCCCGCGAGGCCCGAGGCCAGCGCGGCCAGCACCTCGCCCGCGCCGGTGGTCGCCTCGCCCTGCCCTGCAAGCTCTCTCTGCCCCGCAAAGCGCCGGCGGCGGCGGGCCAGCACCTCGTCCACCCTGTCGAAGACGGCGTCCACCGCGCGTGCTTCGGTCACGAAGCCGGGCGACATGCGCAGGATCGGGCCGCGGGCGTCGACCGAGTGGCCCTCGACCGCCAGCGCGCCGACGCAGGCCGCGGCCTCGGCCTTGTCGGGCATCCGGATCATCACCGCGCCGCCGCGCCTGTCTGGGTCGCGGGGGGAATGCAGGGCCAGGCCCAGCCGGTCAGCCCGTTCGATCACCCGGTCGACCAGGCGGCGGTTGTGGGCAGCAACCTCGGTCAGGTCCTGCTTCGCGAACCACTCCAGCGCCGGCAGCGACGCAATCGCCGCCACGGACCCCGGCGTGCCAGTGTCAAAGCGGCGGACATCGGGGGCATATTCGAACTTGTCGAGGTCCCAGGAGAAGGGGTTGTTCTGGCTGAACCAGCCCCGGCCCTCGGGCGTCAGGGTCGGGATCAGGTCCTTGTCGGCGTAAAGGATTCCCGCTCCGGGCGTTCCGCACAGCCATTTGAGGCTGGTCGAGACCACGAAATCGACCCGCGGGTTCATTGCATCGAAGGGCATCAGCCCCGCGCCCTGGGTGATGTCGGCGACCATCAGGCTGCCCATCGCGCGGCCGTGAGCGACCAGCGCCGGATAGTCCATCTTCGACGAGCCGATCGAGGTGACCCAGGTCAGCAGCGCAAGACCGACATCCCGCCCCCAATGGGCGAGGTAATCCTGCGTTTCCACCCAGGCGCGGCCTTCGGACAGCGAGACCGTGGTCAGGGTGAAGCCCAGCTTCGGGGCCAGGCCCGCAAGCAGGAAATGGAGCGACGGAAAACAGTCGGCCGCGACCAGCACCCGCTTGCCCTTCAGCATGCCGTCCGGCAGGGCGCGGAGGATCTTCTGCAGCCCCTCGGTCACGTTGTCGACGGTGGTCAGGCTGCCCTTCGGCACATTGATCAGCCGCCGCCAACGGTCGATGAAGTCCTGCCGCTTGCGCAGGACATAGCCCCACTGCTTGTCATTCGGGGCGGCCCAGACTGCCGAAAACTCGGCCATCGCCTGGGCGAGGTCGTCTTGCTTGCCGGGATAGATGCCGATGGAATGATAGAGGAAATACCCCCCCGTCGTGCTGTTGCTGGCCAAGGTATCCCGTCCTTCCCGCCCCGTTGATCCCGACGATAGGGGAATTCCGGGGGGGCCTCAAGATGCTTCAAGCTTGAACGATCAAGGGGTCAGTCGCTGCGGCAGACGAGCGCCCCTGCCCGGACCACGGCGGCAAGACGGCCGAGGCGGGCACCCCCGGACCTTGCGATCACCGCTCTGCCCCGCTTCGGGCGCGCGCTTGCGGTTGTGCCGCAAAGGCAGGCACAGGCCACGACCGAAGGGCCGCGAGCCTGTCGTCAAGCTTGTGCCGAATCGGGAATGAGTTTTACCTCTTGGTAAAAATCCGGGACCAACAGCAACAGGGGATGGGACAAGAGATGACCACGGGAACTTTCACGGTATCGCGGCGCGGGCTGCTTCTGGGCGGGGTGGCGGCGACGGCGGCGGCAAACCTGCCTTTGGCCGCCTGGGCACAGGAGCCGATCCGCATGGCGGGCATCTACACGGTGCCGGTCGAACAACAGTGGGTCAGCCGCATCCACATCGCCGCCGAGGCGCTGAAGGCGGCGGGGACGGTGGACTATACCTTCACCGAGAACGTGGCGAACACCGACTATCCCCGCGTGATGCGCGAATACTGCGAGGCGGGCGTCAAGCTGATCGTGGGCGAGATCTTCGGGGCCGAGGCCGAAGCGCGCGAGGTCTGCGCCGAATACCCGGACGTGGCGTTCCTGATGGGCTCAAGCTTCATGCCCGACGCGGCGGCGAACCCGAATCTGGCAGTCTTCGACAACTACATCCAGGACGCGGCCTATCTGTCGGGCATCGTTGCCGGCGGCATGACCCAGGGCAACATCGGCATGGTCGGCGGCTTCCCGATCCCCGAGGTGAACCGGCTGATGCATGCCTTCATGGCCGGCGTGCGCGAGGTGAAGGCGGATGCGAAGTTCCAGGTCAGCTTCATCGGGTCCTGGTTCGACCCGCCGAAGGCCAAGGAAACCGCCTTTGCGATGATCGATGGCGGGGCGGACCTGATGTATGCCGAACGTTTCGGGGTCAGCGAGGCGGCGCAGGAGCGCGGCGTGCTGGCGATCGGCAACGTGATCGACACGCAAGCGGATTACCCGGACACCGTCGTCACCTCGGCGCTGTGGCACTTCGAGCCGACGCTGAACGCGGCCGTGGCGGCGATCCAGGGCGGGACCTTCAAGGCCGACAACTACGGGGTCTATTCCTACATGATCAACGGCGGCTGCTCGCTGGCGCCCTTGGGCACCTTCGAGGGCAAGGTCCCGGCCGAGGTCATGGCGCTGGTGGCCGAACGGCAGGCGGCGATCATGGACGGGTCCTTCGTGGTCGAGATCAACGACACCGAGCCTGTATCGTCGTGACCCCCGGAAAGGCTGAGGCGGAGGTTGTCCTCCGCCTTGACGGCATCACCAAGCGCTTCGGGGCGCTGACGGCCAACGACGCGGTGTCCCTGACCCTGCGGCGCGGCGAGGTCGTGGCCCTGCTTGGCGAGAACGGGGCAGGCAAGACCACGCTGATGAACATCCTCTTCGGTCACTATGTGGCGGATGCGGGGGTCGTCGAGGTCTTCGGCCAGCCCCTGCCGCCCGGCAACCCTCGTGCCGCCCTGGCCGCAGGGGTCGGGATGGTCCACCAGCACTTTACCCTGGCGGGCAACCTGACGGTGCTGGACAACATTCGGCTCGGGACCGAGAGCCTCTGGTCACGCTCGCACGGCGGCGCGCGGGACAAGGTCGAACGGCTGTCGCGCGACTTTGGCCTTGCGGTGCATCCCGATGCCAAGGTCGGCCGCCTCTCGGTGGGCGAACGGCAGCGGGTCGAGATCCTGAAGGCGCTTTACCGCGACGCGCGAGTGCTGATCCTGGACGAGCCGACGGCAGTGCTGACGCCGCAGGAATCCGAGGCGCTGTTCGCCACCCTGCGGAAGGCCACCGCGCTGGGGCTGTCGGTGATCTTCATCAGCCACAAGCTGCACGAGGTGATGGCCATTGCCGACCGCTGCGTGGTGCTGCGGCATGGCCGTGTGGTGGGCGAGGTGGACACCCACAGCACCGACAAGGGCGCGCTGGCGGCGCTGATGGTCGGGGCGGAGCTTTCGCTGCCGCGGGCCAAGGTGCGGGCTCCGGGCGCCGTGCTGATGAAGCTGGACGCGGTGGCCACGCCCGACCGGGGCGCGGTGCCGGGTCTGAAATCGGTCACGCTGGAGCTGCGGGCGGGGCAGATCACCGGGCTTGCCGGGGTCTCGGGCAACGGGCAGGCGGCACTGGCCGAGATTGTCGGCGGTCTGGCCTTGCCGGTCGCGGGACAGGTCATCCTGAAGGACAGGCCCGTCGCGCGCTGGTCGCCGGGCGAGGCGCTGGCGCGGGGCGTCGCACGCATCCCCGAGGACCGGCACCACCAGGGCAGCATCGCCGATTTCAGCCTGACCGAGAACGCGGTGCTGGAGGGCTATCGCACGCGGTTCTCGCGCCGGGGCTGGATGAACTGGCGCGCCGCGCGGGGCTTTGCCGAAGGCATCATCCGGGGCTACGACGTCCGCTGTCCGGGACCTGACACCCGCATCCGGCTGCTGTCGGGGGGCAACATGCAAAAGCTGATCCTGGGGCGCGCGATGGCATCGAACCCCGAGATCATCCTGGCGAACCAGCCGGTGCGGGGGCTGGACGTCGGCGCGATCGCCTATGTGCAAGGCCAGCTGATCGCCGCGCGCGACCGGGGGGCGGCGGTGGTGCTGATCTCGGAAGACCTGGACGAAATCATGGGCTTGTCGGACGTCATTCATGTGATGTCTCAAGGCCGCCTCTCGCCGGGCTTTGCGCGCGGGACGATGACAGCGGCGGAATTGGGCCTGTGGATGGCGGGCCAGAAGTTCGAGGGTGCGGATGCGGCTTGAACCCATTGCCAACCCCTCTCCCGTCCGCCGGCTGGGCCTGCCCGCGCTGGCGCTGGTCGCAACTTTGGCCGTGGCGATGCTGCTGGCGCTGGTGGCCGGGGCGAACCCTTTCGCGGTGCTGGGCCAGATCGCCACGGGCGCTCTGGGGTCAAAGCTCGCGCTGCTGGAGACGCTGAACCGTGCGACACCCTTGATCTTCACCGGGCTGGCCGTGGCCGTCGCCTTCCGGGCCAAGCTGTGGAACATCGGCGCCGAAGCGCAGCTTTATGCGGGGGCGATCATGGCCGTCGTCATGGGGACCGGGGCTTTGGGAAGCCCGCTGGTCCTGCCCGTCTCGGCGCTGGCGGCAATGCTGGCGGGGGCGCTGCTGCTGCTGGGGCCGGTGCTGCTGAAGACCCGGCTGGGGGTGGACGAGGTTGTGACCACGCTGCTGCTGAACTTCATCATGCTGCTGTTCGTCAGCTACCTGCTGGAAGGACCGATGAAGGACCCCTTGGGCATGGGCTGGCCGAAGTCCACGCCGCTGATCCCCGAGGCCCGCCTGCCCCGCATCGTCGAGGGGTTGCGGCTGCACTGGGGCTTTGCGCTGGCGATCCTGGCGGCGGTGGCGATCTGGGTGATCCAGACCCGCACGACGCTGGGCTTCGA
>PNNE01000279.1 GCA_013824055.1 Rhodobacter sp.
AAGGTGGCTCCGAAAGCGTTTTTCGACACGATCACGGTCGAGGTCGGCGTGGGGCAGGCCGGTATCCTGGCCGCTGCCCGCAATGAAGGGCTGAACTTCCGCAAGATCGGCATGGACCGCGTGGGCATCAGCCTGGACGAGACGACGGACGAACGGGTGCTGGTCAAGGTGCTGCGCGCTTTCGGGATCGACGGCGTGCCGCCGCACCGCGCCACCCTGGGCTTCCCCGAAGAGATGCTGCGGACCAGCGACTATCTGACCCATCCGGTCTTTCAGATGAACCGGGCCGAGTCCGAGATGATGCGCTACATGCGCCGTCTGTCGGACCGCGACCTGGCGCTGGACCGGGCGATGATCCCCCTGGGCTCCTGCACGATGAAGCTGAACGCCGCGGCCGAGATGATGCCGATCACCTGGCCCGAGTTCGGCACGCTGCACCCCTTCGTGCCGCGCGACCAGGCCCTGGGCTACCAAGAGGCAATCAGCGACCTTTCCGCCAAGCTGTGCGAGATCACCGGCTATGACGCGATGTCGATGCAGCCGAACTCTGGCGCGCAGGGGGAATATGCGGGGCTTCTGACGATCCTCGCCTATCACCGCGCGCGGGGCGACACGCAGCGGACGGTCTGCCTGATCCCGACGTCTGCGCATGGCACCAACCCGGCCAGCGCCCAGATGGCGGGGATGGAGGTCGTGGTGGTGAAATCGGCCCCGAACGGCGATGTCGATGTCGAGGACTTCCGCGCCAAGGCGCAGGCGGCGGGGACCAAGCTTGCGGCCTGCATGATCACCTATCCCTCGACGCATGGCGTGTTCGAGGAAACGGTCCGCGACATCTGCCAGATCACCCATGACCACGGCGGCCAGGTCTATATCGACGGGGCGAACATGAACGCGCTGGTGGGCCTGGTGAAACCCGGCGAGATCGGCGGCGACGTCAGCCACCTGAACCTGCACAAGACCTTTGCCATCCCGCATGGCGGCGGCGGGCCCGGCATGGGGCCGATCGGGGTGAAGGCGCACCTCGCGCCGCATCTGCCTGGGCATCCCGAGACCGGGGGCGACGGCGCGGTCTCTGCGGCACCTTACGGGTCGGCGTCGATCCTGCTCATCTCCTGGGCTTATTGCCTGATGATGGGCGGGCCGGGCCTGACGCAGGCGACGCGGGTCGCGATCCTGAACGCGAATTACATCGCGGCCCGGCTGGCCGGCAGCTACCCGATCCTCTTCATGGGCAACAAGGGCCGCGTCGCGCATGAATGCATCCTGGACACCCGCCCCTTTGCCGAAGCGGGCGTCACGGTGGACGACATCGCCAAGCGGCTGATCGACAACGGCTTTCACGCCCCGACCATGTCCTGGCCGGTGGCGGGGACGCTGATGGTCGAACCGACCGAGTCCGAGACCAAGGCCGAGATCGACCGGTTCATCACCGCACTTCTGTCGATCCGCGAGGAAATCCGGGCGGTGGAACGCGGTGAGATCGCGGCCGAAGACAGCCCGCTGCGTCATGCCCCGCATACCGTGGCGGCACTGGTCGGCGACTGGGACCGGAAATACTCACGCGAGACGGGCTGCTTTCCGCCGGGGTCGTTCCGGGTGGACAAGTACTGGCCGCCGGTGGGGCGGGTGGACAACGTCTTTGGCGACCGCAACCTGATCTGCACCTGCCCGCCGGTCGAGGCTTACGCTGAAGCGGCCGAATGAGGACCCAAAATCCTTGAACAAGGATTTTGACAAATTTCTTGCTTAAGAAATTTGGCCCCCGGGCAAGTCCGGGGGCCGTCGCGTCAGGCCTGCGGCTTTGGCTCGGCTGGCTCCAGCGCCGCGGCGGAACGGTCATGAACCGGCTTCTGGTGACGCGAGTGCAGAGCCATGCGCTGTCGTCCAGGTCTGGATTTGCGCAACCGCCCCGTACCGTTGACCGCGTCCGGTCGCCGCGATATCTCTCGGCACCAATGACCCGGACCCGCCCGCCCTTTGTTGACGGACTGATCGCCAGCCTGCCGATCGTCCTGGGCTATTTCCCGATCGCATTTTCGTTCGGGGTGGCTGCAACCCGCGCCGGTTTCTCCCAGATCGACGCTTTTGCCCTGTCGCTGGTGATCTATGCCGGGGCCTCGCAGTTCCTTGCACTGGCGCTGTTGTCGTCCGGCGCGCCGGTGCTGGTCGTCGCCTTCACCCTGATCGCGATGAACCTGCGCCATGTGCTTTACGGCCCCGCCCTGATGCGCCAGGCGGGGGATCAGGCGGGGAATCAGGCGGGGGATGATGCGGGGCGGCGGCATGCCTGGGCCTGGGCCTGGGGCCTGACGGACGAGGTCTTTGGCCAGGCGCTGGGGGCGCTGGCGCGCGGGCAGCGGTTTTCGCAGGCCTACATGTTCGGTCTTGGGCTGGGGGCCTATGCCAGCTGGGTCTCTGGCACGGTGGTCGGAGCCTATGCCGGGGGTGGCGCGCTGGAGGGCTGGCCCGCGCTGAATGCGGGCCTCGGCTTCATGCTGCCCGCCCTGTTCCTGGCGCTGCTTCTGTCCATCCTCAGCCGTCGGCAGCTTCCGGTGATCGCGGTGGCCGGGCTGGCGACGGTCGCCGGGACGCTGGCGCTCAGCGCGACCAGCGGCATCCTGCTGGGAATGCTGGCTGGCGCAGTTGCCGGAACGATGCGGCGATGAGCTGGGACCTGCTGGCCGTCGCCCTGATGGTCGGGGCGGCAAACTGGGCGTTTCGCGCCTTGCCGATCCTGATGCGGATGGACCGGATGGCGGTGGGGGGCTGGCTGGGCCGGTTCCTGTCCTCGACCGGATCCGCGGCCATTGCCACGCTTTTCGTCGCCTCGATCCTGCCGGCCCTGACCCCTGACCTGGCACGCCTTGCCCCGGTCCTGACCGGTACCGCAGCGGTCCTTGCCACCTGGGCCGCCCTCCGGTCCGTCGTGCTGGCGACGCTTGCCGGAGCCGTCACACATGGACTGACGGTCTGGCTGCTTGGCTGAGTGCTTGCGCCCCGCGTCGGCTTGGGCGACCATGCGGAAAACCGGGGAGGCCATCATGCTTGAAATCAGCCCGCAGAAGGTGGTGCACGTCATCTACCTGGCCCGCGAGGCCGGGGCGGGGGATGCCGAACTGCAAGCCTTCATCGACGCCTTGAACGACGACGAGAAGTCTCAGCTGACCGCTGTCGCCTGGGTCGGCCGCGGCGCGTTCGAGCCCGAGGATTTCGACGAAGCCGTGGCGACGGCAACGGCAGAAGCGACAACGCCCACCGCCAGTTACCTGATGGGGATGCCCCACCTGGCCGAAAACCTGGAGGCCGGGCTGGACGCGCTGGGGGTCGATGTCAGCGGCGAGGAAGAGGATTTTCTTTAGGCCGATCTTGCGGGACCGACATCCGTTCCACAGCTTCGGATCGTGCTGGATGAAAGGTGTCCCATGCCTGTGACCGACGCCGTCAAGCTGACCTGTGCCGCCTGTGGCCAGGCGAACCGCCTGCCTGCCGCCCGGTTGGGTGACGCGCCGAAGTGCGGGGTGTGCGGCACTGTGCTGGTCGATGGGTCGGTCGCCGAACTGGACGCGGCCACCCATGACAAGGTGATCGGCGGCGACGGGGTGCCGGTCCTGGTCGACTACTGGGCTCCCTGGTGCGGCCCCTGCCGGATGATGGCCCCGGACTTCGCCAGGGCCGCGAAGATCCTGACGACAGAGGCGCGGCTGATGAAGCTGAACACCGAGGACCATCCGCAGATCTCGGCCCGCGCGGGCATCCGCGGGATCCCGGCGCTGATTCTCTACCGCAACGGCCGCGAGATCGCCCGCCTTGCCGGCGCGCGCCCTGCCGCCGACATCGTGGCCTTCGTCCGCCAGAACACCCCCTAGGCGCCCCCTGGGTGCCCCGTGCGCCCGGCTTGACTCTGCCCCGGATTTGCGGTGAAAACGGCAGCGCGGATGGGGCAGTAGCTCAGTTGGGAGAGCGTATCGTTCGCAATGATAAGGCCAGGGGTTCGATCCCCCTCTGCTCCACCAATGACCCATAAATCAAAGCTTTGGCAGCCTCGACAGCAAGTGTGCCACCAAGGTGTGACACAAGAACGCGACTGATTGCTTACCTTTCCTCGTCTCGTCTCGGCATGTTCTACTTCCGCTGGCCGGTCCCAAGCTCGCCGGATCAAGCGAAACTGACCACTGTCCGGTTGTCTTTGCGCACACGATGCCCGAGACAGGCACGCGAAATGGCCCTGTATCTCGCAACGTGCGGCACGGACCAGCAGTCTGCCAGTGCAACCCGTGTCCCGGACACGAATGGACCTGCAAGCCACGGGGAGGCTTGCAGGTCCAGGCCAGTGCGAGGGGGTCGACACCGGCCAGTAGCCCGCAACAGGGACATTGCGGGGTTCAGTTGCGCGAAGGGTGAATTCCCTCCGGCGCGATAATGTAAGTTACGCAAAGGCTTGGCGGCATGTTGCCATGCGGCTGTCCGCCTTTGGTCAAAGTGATGCACGGGGGTTTTGCGACAGCGTCGGCCCACCGGGTTCGGAATGGATTTGTGGCCACGCAGGCATGTCGCCCTGCCTGCGGTCCGAAGCACTGGCAACATTGGCGACAACACGGTCATGATCGAGCGGTGGAACCTGACCGGCCGCGCGCGTGACGGTCTTGCCTCCGAAAGCTTCGCCGGGGGAGCGCGGCGAAAGCCCGGCCCCGGATCCGGCGTGGACGGGACCCCGTCCGCGCACGTGCGGCAACCGGAAGCTGATCGTCCCGTCGCCGCCGCAGGTCGCACCCCGCAGCAAGAACGGTGCCAGGACCTGGGAAGGCCCAAGCGATTGGCCGTTGCAGGACGCCCAGCCCTTCGGCTCGAAGTTGCCTCCGAGCTGAATGATCGACCCGCGCAAGGGTTTCATCGCATCCGCACCATTTCATCTCGGCCACCAGACGCGGTTGGCCGATGACGTCGTGCTACCGGGCGGGGCGCTGCGCATCTGTGTCAGAACGCACAGAGCCTGGAGTCACTCATCCTTTGGTTGCGCGAGATCGGCAGGTCGCGGGCCGTTGCCGCCGCCGCAAGACCGGGCCGGGGAGCTTTGGCATCCGCGCGGGTCAGAGCCCGCAGAATCCGTTGGACATGCAGCGGATTGCCCATTTAGAAGCGGGGCGAGCCAGGCTACCGTGAGTGCAACCCCGGGGGGAAAACGCTGATGCCGAAAGGGGATATCGAAAGCGGCAATGCACGCAGGCCGGTCACGGCTGACTTCATCGCCCCACCCGCAAGCCCCGCAACCTCAGTCGGCCGCAGGCGCAAGCCGGCAAGGGCCGTCGCCGCCGAAGGTCCGCTGCCGATCATCGGCCAGGCTGGCGTCGCCAAGACGGCCTTCCCCGGCCATGTCGCTTGCCAGTCGAAGCTGGGCCGCACGCGCGAAGGCCTGCACGCCCGCATCGCCGACGACTCCGGGCTGCCCAGGCTGGTCGAGGCCCGCGCCAAACTGGTGGTATCATGAGCCTTGACGCCCTGCTGTCTTACGACCTGCCGCTCTTTCAGGGCCTGTCGGCGGTGGATTTGGCCGGGATCGAGGTGCCATTCACCGAGCGCCGCCTTGGCCCGTGGGAGATCCTGTTTCACCAGAAGGACCAAAGCCGCGACGTCCACTTCCTGCTCTCCGGCACGCTTATCGCGCTGTACTGGACGACCGACGGGCGCGAGGTGATCTTCACCCGCTTTGGTCTTGGCGCCCATTTCGGCGAGCTTGCCGCGCTGGACGACGGAGAACGGTCCCTTGCCGTCGTCGCCCGCAGCGAGGCCACCGTGCTGACCCTGCCGGGCGCCGTCTTCCGCCAGCTCTTTGACCAGATCCCGACGCTGAGGTGGCGGATCACCCACGGCCTGGTCTCCCGCATCCGCGTGCTGACCGCCCGGAACCTGGAGCTGACCACCTACAGCGTCGAACAGCGCGTCGCCTCCTACCTCTTCGGCCTGGCCGTCGACCGCGGCCAGCTGCGCGCCGGGGGCGTGATCACCGAGGCCCCGACTCACGCCGAGATTGCCGCCACCATCGGCTCGAACCGCGAGATGGTCAGCCGGATCATGAGCGCCCTGGCCAAGCGCGGCGCGATCAAGACCGCCCGGCAAAGGATCGAACTCATGGACCCCAAGGTCCTGACCGCCGAGTTCTAGGCAAGCCTCGTCGTGCGCCTTCGGCTTCTTCTCGGTGGATCAGCGAGGAGAAGCGAAGTGCGCGACGCGCCTAGCCCGCCACCTGCACCCCGGTCCCCCAGGCCTCGCACTTCTGCATCAGGTCAGTGGGCAAGGCGACGTCGGTGAACAGGGTGGTGATCTCTGACAGCGACGCCAGCCGCGCCGGGGCCGAACGGTCCAGTTTGGAATGGTCGCAGACCAGACAGGTCCGTCGCGATTGCCGGATGATCGCCTTCGACACCCGCACTTCCGCCAGGTCGAAGTCCAGAAGATCCCCGTCCCGGTCCAGCGCCGAAACCCCGATCACCGCGTAATCCACCTTGAACTGTTCGAAGAACTGGGTGGTCAGCTCTCCGACCAGGCCCCCGTCCGTCCGCCGCAACGCCCCGCCCGCGACCACGATCTCGCAGCCGGGATTGGCCACCAGGATGTTCGCCACGTTCATGTTGTTGGTGATCACCGTGATGTTGCGATGCCCCAGCAGCTCGCGCGCGACCGCTTCCGTGGTGGTGCCCAGGTTCAGGATCAGGCTGCAATTGTCCGGGATCGCCGCCGCGCAGGCCCGCGCGATGGCCGCCTTTGCGCCTTCGTTCATCCGCCGTCGCGCCTCGTAGCCGATATTCGCGACGCCGGTCCGCAGCACCGCCCCGCCATGCACCCGGTCCAGGTGCCCCGCGTCCGACAGATCGCTGAGGTCGCGCCGGATCGTCTGCAAGGTGACGTCGAAACGCTGCGCCAGATCCTCGACCACCACACGGCCTTCGGCGCGGGCCAGCTCCAGTATCTCGGTCTGCCGGAAGTTCAGCGCCACGGTTCGGTTTCCTTCGCAAGCCGCGTCCTGCGCTTTCTGCCACGCCGCCATCCGTCTGTCAGCGGAAATTTCCTTTTCCTCGAAGCCGGATTTCGTGCGGGCGCGAAAATGCGCGTTTGCAGCAAATGATGCTGCAACTGCAAGGGCGCGGCGCTGCGAATGTTCGTTTTTCGGCAAAACGCGCAAAAGCGAAAAATCTTGTTGACGAAGTCGTGACAAAATCGCAGCGTTCGGCCCGGGGGAGGAACCCAACGTGACGAACGGAACCGCAGAGGTTGTATCCGACCTCTTCATCATCGGTGGCGGAATCAATGGTTGCGGCATCGCCCGCGACGCCACCGGGCGTGGTCTGACGGTAACGCTGGCCGAACAGGGCGACCTTGCCCAGGGCACCTCCTCGGCCTCGACCAAGCTGTTCCACGGCGGGCTTCGCTACCTTGAATATTTCGAGTTCCGCCTGGTCCGTGAAGCCCTGGAGGAACGCGAGACGCTGCTTGTCGCCATGCCGCACATCAGCTGGCCGATGCGCTTCGTGCTGCCGCTTTCGTCCGACATGCGCTTTGAAAGCGAGACGCCCACCTCGCGGCTGCTGCGCTGGGTGATGCCCTGGGCCAAGGGTCGCCGCCCCGACTGGCTGATCCGCCTGGGCCTTTACCTTTATGACACGATGGGCGGCCGCAAGATCCTGCCGGCAACCCGCACTCTGGACCTGACGCGCGATCCCGTCGGCAGGCCGCTGAAGGACAGGTTCCGCAAGGCCTTCGAATATTCCGACTGCTGGGTCGAGGATTCGCGTCTTGTGGCCCTGAACGCCCGTGACGCGGGCCAGCGTGGCGCGCGCATCCTGACCCGGACCCGTGTCACCAGCGCCGAACGCCGCGACGGTCTGTGGCACGTCACCACCCAGGGCCCCCACGGCACCCGCCACCACCAGGCCCGAGCGCTGGTCAACGCCGGCGGCCCCTGGGTCGAGGAAGTGATCCGCACCGTCGCGCATCAACTCCAGCGAAGGCGTCCGGCTTGTCCGGGGCAGCCACATCGTGACGAAAAGGCTTTTCGACCACGACCGCTGCTACTTCTTCCAGGGCTCTGACGGCCGGATCATCTTTGCCATCCCCTACGAGCAGGACTTCACCCTGATCGGCACCACCGACAAGGACCACACCGGCGCCCCGACCGAGGCGCACTGCACCGACGAAGAGCGGGACTATCTTCTGGCCTTCGCAAGCCAGTATTTCGCCAGGCCGGTGACGAAGGATGACGTGGTCTGGACCTACTCTGGCGTGCGCCCGCTGTACAACGACGGTGCCAAGTCGGCCACGGCGGCGACACGCGACTATGTCCTCAGCCTCGACCTGACCGGCGCGCCGCTCTTGAACGTCTTCGGCGGCAAGATCACCACCTACCGTCGCCTGGCCGAATCCGCGCTGGCGAAGCTGGTCCCGTTCTTCCCGCAGGCCAGGCCCGCCTGGACCGCCCGCGTCCCGCTTCCGGGCGGGGACTTCCCGCATGACGGGGTGGCCCGGCTTGTCGCCAGCCTGCGGGCGGCGCACCCTTTCCTGACCGACTACTGGGCCGCCCGCCTGGTCCGCGCCTACGGGACCGAGGCGGCGACGGTGCTTGGCGATGCCACCACGGTCGCGGGACTTGGCCAGGATTTCGGCGCCACCCTGACCGAGGCCGAGGTGCGCTGGCTCATGGCCCGTGAATACGCGGTATCGGCGGCGGATGTCGTGTGGCGCCGCTCAAAGCTTGGCCTGCGGATGACCGCGGACCAGATCGAACGACTTGACCGCTTCATGGCCCAGGCGGCCGGAGCGGACGCCGCGCGGGCCGTCAGCCCGGCGGCGGAATAGGGGGAACGGCATGACGCTTGAACTGCAGGGGGTCGCACGCTCGGTCGGGGGCAGGGTGCATATCCACCCCACCGACCTGACCCTGAAGAACGGCACGATGAACGTGCTGCTGGGGCCGACCCAGTCGGGCAAGACCAGCCTGATGCGGCTGATGGCGGGTCTCGACAAGCCCGGCACGGGCCGCATCCTGTGGGAAGGCCGCGACGTCACCGGCGTCAAGGTCCAGGACCGCCAGGTCGCGATGGTCTACCAGCAGTTCATCAACTACCCCGGCATGACGGTCTACGAGAACATCGCCTCGCCGCTGCGCCTGATGGGCAAGCCGAAAGCCGAGATTGACCGCGCCGTCCGCCAGACCGCCGAGATGCTGCGCCTGACCCCGATGCTGACCCGCAAGCCGCTGGAGCTTTCGGGCGGCCAGCAGCAGCGCTGCGCCCTGGCGCGCGCGCTGGTCAAGGGTGCCGGGCTGGTGCTGCTGGACGAGCCGCTGGCGAACCTTGACTACAAGCTGCGCGAGGAGCTGCGGATCGAGATCCCCCGCATCTTCGAGGCCTCGGGTGCGATCTTCGTCTATGCGACCACCGAACCCGAAGAGGCCCTGCTGCTGGGCGGCAACACCGCAACCCTGTGGGAGGGGCGCGTGACCCAGTTCGGCCCGACCCCGCAGGTCTACCGCCTGCCCGAAGACGCGACGACCGCGCGCGTTTTCAGCGATCCGCCGATGAACTTCGTCCCGGCCCGCAAGGAAGCCGGTCGCCTGACCTTCGGCGAAAGCGCCCATGCCCCGGCGACCGGGCAAGGCTATCATCTGCCCGATGGCACCTACCTGGCCGGGTTCCGGGCGAACCATGTCACGCTGAACCGCCATTCCGGCACTGCGGTGGAGTTCCGCTGCACCGTCGGCGCGA
Organism: Rhodobacter sp.; assembly: GCA_013824055.1. Taxonomy (GTDB): domain Bacteria; phylum Pseudomonadota; class Alphaproteobacteria; order Rhodobacterales; family Rhodobacteraceae; genus Tabrizicola. The sequence continues at coordinate 9,759 of PNNE01000279.1, forward strand.
CCGAGATCACCGGGTCCGAGACCTTCCTGCATCTTGACCACGGGTCGGACCGCTGGGTGGGCCTGGTCCACGGCGTGCACCCGATGGCGGCGGGTACCGCCTGCGCGGTCTTCGTCGATCCGGCGCATGTCTACCTCTTTGACGATGCGGGACGCCTGGCCGCGCCCGCCCCTTACGCGACGGCGGTGTGACATGTCCCGGATCACGCTTTCCAACCTTGCCCACAGCTACCTGGCCAATCCGGCCAGCGACGCCGACTTTGCGCTGAAGCAGATGGACCACGTCTGGGATGACGGTGGCGCCTATGCGCTGCTTGGCGCCTCGGGCTGCGGCAAGACCACGCTTCTGAACATCATCTCGGGCCTTGTGCGCCCGTCGCAGGGCCGCGTCCTTTTCGGCGATCGTGACGTGACCGACGCCGAGACAAGCGCGCGCAACATCGCCCAGGTCTTCCAGTTCCCCGTCGTCTACGACACGATGACCGTGCGCGACAACCTGGCCTTTCCCTTGCGGAACCGCGGGATGGATGCAGCCTACATCGCCAGGCGCGTCGACCAGATCGCCAGGATGATCGGGATGGAGGACCGCCTGAACCGCAAGGCGCGCGGGCTGACCGCCGATGCCAAGCAGAAGATCAGCCTTGGCCGCGGCATGGTGCGCGAGGATGTGAACGCGATCCTGTTCGACGAACCGCTCACCGTCATCGACCCTCACATGAAGTGGGAGCTGCGGACCCAGCTCAAGGACCTGCACCGCGAGTTCGGCCATACGATGATCTACGTCACCCACGACCAGACCGAGGCGCTGACCTTCGCGCAGAAGGTCGTGGTGATGCACGAGGGTCGCGTCGTGCAGATGGGCACGCCGGAAGAGCTGTTCGAGACCCCCGCCCACACCTTCGTCGGCTATTTCATCGGCTCTCCCGGCATGAACCTGCTGGACGCCGAGATCACCGGGTCCGAGGCGCACCTGCAAGGCGTCTCGGTGCCGCTGGGTGCGGTCTATGGGCCAACAACGGGCCGCACCCAGATCGGCATCCGCCCGGATTACGTGACCGTGTCGGATGAAGGGCTGCCCTTCACCGTGAAGCGGGTCGAGGACGTCGGCCGCCACCGCATCGTCCGGGCCGAGTTCCAGGGCCAGCCCCTGAGCGCGATCCTGCCCGAGGGAAGCTCTGTCCCCGCCGATCCCCGCCTCGGCTTTGCGGCCGGAAAGATCAACGTCTACGCCGACGACTGGCGCGTGCAGCCGACAACAGTTCCCGGGGGGGCCTGAGCGATGGAAAAGACCCAGAATAACAAGGCCTGGTTCCTGGTCCTTCCCGTGCTGGTGCTGGTGGCCTTTTCGGCCGTCCTGCCGCTGATGACGGTGGTGAACTACTCGGTCAACGACACCTTCGGGAACAACGAGTTCTTCTGGACCGGGCTGGAATGGTTCGAGGAGATGGTCACTTCGGACCGGCTGTGGGATGCCTTCGGACGCCAGATGCTGTTTTCGGGGATCATCCTCCTGATCCAGATCCCGCTGGGCATCTTCATCGCGCTGAACATGCCGAAGTCGGGCTTCTGGGCCAGCTTCTGCCTTGTGCTCATGGCGCTGCCGCTGCTGATCCCGTTCAACGTCGTCGGCACGATCTGGCAGATCTTCGGTCGCGTCGACATCGGGCTTCTGGGTCACACGCTGGCCGCGATGGGGATCGACTACAACTACACCAACGACCCCCTCGATGCCTGGATCACCGTCGTCGTGATGGACGTCTGGCACTGGACCTCGCTGGTGGCGCTTCTGTGCTATGCGGGCCTTCAGTCGATCCCGCAGGCCTATTACCAGGCCGCGCGCATCGACCAGGCAACGCGGTGGAGCGTGTTCCGCTACATCGAGCTGCCGAAGATGAAGGGCGTGCTGCTGATCGCGATCCTCTTGCGCTTCATGGACAGCTTCATGATCTACACCGAGCCTTTCGTCGTCACCGGCGGCGGACCGGGAAGCGCCACCACCTTCCTGTCGATCGACCTGGCCAAGATGGCGACCGGCCAGTTCGACCTTGGCCCGGCGGCGGCGTTCAGCCTGATGTACTTCCTGGTGATCCTGCTGATCTCCTGGGTCTTCTACACCGTCATGGTCAACATGGACCGGGAGGATGCGAAATGAAGTTCCGCGGCTCTGCCATCGTCATGACCGTCTATCTTCTGTTCCTGCTGGTCCCGATCTACTGGCTGCTCAACATGAGCTTCAAGACCAATGCCGAGATCACCGGCGGGCTTACCCTGATCCCGCAGACCTTCACCTTGCAGAACTATGTCACCATCCTGACCGATCCCTCGTGGTACATGGGCTACGTCAATTCGATGATCTACGTGATGCTGAACGTGGTCATCACCATCACCGTGGCGCTGCCGGCGGCCTATGCCTTCAGCCGCTACAACTTCATGGGCGACAAGCACCTGTTCTTCTGGCTTCTGACCAACCGCATGGCCCCGCCTGCCGTCTTTGCGCTGCCGTTCTTCCAGCTCTACTCCGCGATGAACCTGATCGACACGCATATCGCCGTGGCGCTGGCGCATTGCCTGTTCAGCGTTCCCCTCGCGGTCTGGATCCTGGAAGGCTTCATGCGCGGCGTCCCGAAGGAAATCGACGAGACCGCCTATATCGACGGCTATTCCTTCCCGAGGTTCTTCATCAAGATCTTCATGCCACTGATCGCCAGCGGCATCGGCGTCGCCGCCTTCTTCTCGTTCATGTTCTCCTGGGTAGAGCTTCTGCTCTCCCGCACGCTGACCACCACCGACGCCAAGCCCATCGCCGTCACCATGACCCGCACTGTCGGCGCCAGCGGCATCGACTGGGGCGTGCTGGCAGCGGCCGGGGTGCTGACCATCGTGCCCGGTGCGCTGGTGATCTATTTCGTCCGCAACTACATCGCCAAGGGCTTCGCCCTGGGGAGGGTGTGATGCGTGTCCGCCGCACAGATGCCCCCCACCCCCATCCCCTCCCCACGAGGGGGAGGGGAGCCGCAAGATCCGCCTTCCTGCCCGCCGCAGGGACTGAAGGAACGACGCCATGACCGCCACCCGCTGGACCACGATCTACCTGAGCCTTGCCCTGTTCATGGGCGCGATCCTGCTGCTGTTGCTCTGGGCCGTGCCGGTCGACGAGGCCGGCAACCGGCAATGGACCGATCAGCTGATCCCCGGCTTCTGGATGGCCTGGACCTTTCCGGTCGCGCTGTTTTTCTGGATCATCGCAAGCCTGCTGATCGTCATGACACTGCTGGCGATCCGCTATCCCGAAATTCCCCGCGTCGGCATCCTGCGCATCGAGACCACGCGCGGCGACCGGCTGTTCATCTCGCTTCTGAGCGCGGCCTTCATCAATCTGGGCTGGCTCTTCTTCTTCGGCGCGCCGCTCTGGGGCGCGCTGATCCTTTCCCTCGGCTTTGCAGTTGCCGTGTTCCGCTGGGTCTGAACGGCAGGGCAAGCCTTGGCAAGACAGGCGACCGGGCGGGGCAAGCCGCCCGCCCGGTGGCAGAAAGAACGAAAACGTCTCACTTCTGGGAGGAATCACATGAGACTTCGGAGAACAGGAACCGCCATGGCGCTTGCGCTGATGGCCCTGGGCGCACCCGCCTGGGCGGATATCGAGGCGGCACGCGCCTTCCTCGATGCCGAGATCGGCGAGCTTTCGTCGCTGACCCGCGAAGAGCAGGAAGCGGAGATGCAGTGGTTCATCGACGCAGCCGAGCCCTTCCGGGGCATGGAGATCAAGGTCGTCTCGGAAACCATCACCACGCATGAATACGAGGCGACGGTGCTGGCCCCGGCTTTCGAGGCGATCACCGGGATCAGGGTCACCCATGACCTGATCGGCGAAGGCGACGTGGTGGAACGGCTGCAGACGCAGATGCAGTCGGGCGAAAACATCTACGACGCCTATGTCAACGACAGCGACCTGATCGGCACCCACTGGCGCTATCAGCAGGTCCGCATCCTGACCGACTGGATGGCGGGCGAAGGGGCTTCGGTGACCAACCCGAACCTCGACATCGCCGATTTCATCGGCACCTCCTTCACCACCGCGCCGGACGGCAAGCTTTACCAGCTGCCGACCCAGCAGTTCGCCAACCTCTACTGGTTCCGCTACGACTGGTTCAACGACGAGAAGACCAAGGCCGATTTCCAGGCGGCCTATGGCTACGAGCTTGGCGTGCCGCTGAACTGGTCGGCCTACGAGGACATCGCCGAGTTCTTCACCGGCCGCGACATGAGCTACATGGGCGGGCCGACCAAGGTCTATGGCAGCATGGACTACGGCAAGAAGGACCCCTCGCTTGGCTGGCGCTACACCGATGCGTGGATGTCGATGGCCGGGATGGGCGACGTCGGCACCCCGAACGGACTGCCGGTCGACGAATGGGGCATCCGGGTGGACGAGAACTCGCGTCCGGTCGGCAGCTGCGTGGCACGCGGCGGTGCCACGAACGACGCGGCGGCGGTCTATGCCGTGACCAAGGCGATCGAATGGCTGCAGAAGTTCAGCCCCGCCGAAGCCCAGGGCATGACCTTCGGCGAGGCGGGTCCGGTGCCGGCGCAGGGCGAGATCGCCCAGCAGATCTTCTGGTACACCGCCTTCACCGCCGACATGGTCAAGCCGGGCATTCCGGTGATGAACGAGGACGGCACGCCCAAGTGGCGCATGGCCCCCTCGCCGCACGGTGCCTACTGGCAAGAGGGCATGAAGGTCGGCTATCAGGACGCCGGGTCCTGGACCTTGATGAAATCGACCCCGGTCGACCGTGCCCAGGCGGCCTGGCTCTACGCCCAGTTCGTGACCTCCAAGACCGTGGATGTGAAGAAGTCCCATGTCGGGCTGACCTTCATCCGCGAATCGACGATCAACCACGAAAGC
>PNNE01000447.1 GCA_013824055.1 Rhodobacter sp.
ATCACCGGCTGGCTGGAATCAAGCGCCCATTTGTGCAGACCCGTGGTCGCGTCATGGATGTCGCCGTCGAAGAACTGGCCGTGATCGGAAAAGTACATGATCTGCCCGATGGTCGAGCAGGCACATTTCGGCACGACCCGGTAGACGACGCTTTCGCTTTCCGTCATCCAGGTCCCGGGAAAGCCCATTCTGAAATCCCCTTTTCCGGCCAGAACCCATTGACGCAGGTCTAAACTTTGATTGCGGCAATCAAGCAGACATATTCGGGCTTTTCAAGGAACGATGGGCCGGTTTAGGGAAGGGGTGTCCCCAAGCGATTGCATGACCCGACCGACATGACGCAAATCGCCTTCATCCTGCTCTGTCACAAGGACCCCGAGGGGGTCGTCGCGCAGACATTGCGGCTGACGGCCGCCGGGGATTGTGTGTCGATCCATTTCGACGCCCGGTCGAAGGCGGCGGATTTCGCCCGGATCCGGGCCGCGCTGGCCGGGAACCCGCACGTGACCTTCGCCCACCGCCGCGTCAAGTGCGGCTGGGGCGAGTGGAGCCTGGTCGCGGCCACGCTGGAGGCCTTGCGTGCGGCGGTCGAGGATTTCCCGGGGGCCACGCATTTCTACATGCTTTCGGGCGACTGCATGCCGATCAAGACGGCGGAATACATCCACGCGGCCCTGGAGCGGGACGATGCCGACCAGATCGAAAGCTTCGACTTCTACGGCTCGGGCTGGATCAAGACCGGCATCCAGGAAGAACGGCTGATCTACCGGCACTGGTTCAACGAGCGGCAGCGCAAGTGGCTGTTCTACCGGTCGATCGAGGTGCAGAAGAAGCTGGGCCTTGCGCGCAAGGTGCCCGAGGATCTGAAGATCCGCATCGGCAGCCAGTGGTGGTGCCTGCGCCGACGGACAGTCGAGGCGGTGCTGGACTTCGTGGACCGTCGCTCCGACGTGCGGCGGTTCTTTGCGACCACCTGGATCCCGGACGAGACGTTCTTCCAGACCCTCGTCGCCCATCTGGTGCCCGAACGCGAGATCCGGTCGCGCACGCTGACGTTCCTGATGTTCACCGACTACGGGATGCCGGTGACGTTTCACGACGATCACCACGACATGCTGCTGGCGCAAGGCTTCCTGTTCGCGCGCAAGATCAGCCCCGATGCCCGGCAGTTGAAAGAGCGGCTGGGCGCGCTTTATGCCGAGACCGGGCGCGAGTTCGCGATCTCGGACGACGGGGCGCGGCAATTCGCCTATCTGACCCGGCGTGGGCGCGAGGGACGGCGGTTCGCCCAGCGGTTCTGGGAAGCGGAAGGCAGTCTTGGCCGCAGCCGGACGCTGCTGGTGGTGGCCTGCAAGAAATGGCACGTGGCCAAGCGGCTGGTCGAACGCGTGCGCGGGCAGACCGGCCTGCCGGCGGTGGACTATCTTTTCAACGAGGAAGCGACGCCGCTGCCTGATCTGGGCGGGATCGAGCGGTCGGTCGAAAAGCGGATGCGGCATCGCCGGGCGCTGGTCCGGATGCTGTTCGAGCACTGGGACACCGACCGGCTTGTCCTTTGCGTCGATCCGGGCAGCATCGACCTGATCCAGGACTTCCGCCAGGACCGCTCGCAGCTGCGGCTTCTGGAAATCGACTGCATCTTCTCGGACGATTACCTGCTGGGTCACGCCCGGCGTGTCGGGCTGGCCGGGCCGCACACGCCAGAGGCGGCGTTGTCGCTCTTGCTGCCGACGATCCGGTATGATGTGAAGTTCGAAAGCGACCGGCTGCGCGACCTGGACCTTTCGGGCCATTACCGGATAGTGCAGGGGGGCAGTGTCGACGACAACATGCAGGCGCTGGCGGCGTTCCTGGACATCCCGACCGACCAGGCGCGGGAGCTTGCTGCAACCGAATATCTATTCGTGGATTGAACGACATGGGCTGGAATTATGATCCGACAAACATCTTCGCCCGCATCCTGCGCGGCGAGATCCCGAACAAGACGGTGATGGAGACGCCGCACACTCTGGTGTTCCACGACATCCGCCCGCAGGCCCCGGTCCATGTGCTGGCGGTCCCGAAGGGGGCCTATGTCAGCCTGGACCATTTCGCCGCCGAGGCCTCGGCCGAGGAGCTGGTCGATTTCCACCGCACCGTCGCCAAGGTCTGCGCGATCCTGGGGCTGACCGGGCCGGACGGGTTTCGTGCGATCACAAACGCGGGCGCGCACGGGTTGCAGGAAGTCCCGCATTACCATCTGCACATCCTGGGTGGCCGGGTGCTGGGACGGCTGGTCGAGCCGGACTGATTGCGCAAACTTCGGGTCGCGCGGTCCAATTGCTTCCAGGCCGGATCGAGCGCCAGGTTCGGGCGGCTTTCTGATCTTGCGGCTGGCCGCCGCAGGTCTTTTCACTCGGCCTTGCGCGAAGTGCGCAAGACCGAGGCTGATGGGGCGCTGCCCCAAACCCCGGGATATTTGGAGCCAGGTGAAAGGTCCTTGTCCGCCCTGCGGGTCGCCCGCGTCCCGGGCTTTCGGCCTGCAGTCCGGGCTGCGTCGCGCCAGCAGCATGCCGCGTTCGTCGTTGCCGGCCTAGACGGTGGCGGCATCCTTGCGGCAGGTCGATGTGCGGGGCGCGGTCCCAGAAGTCCGGATCAATGCGCCTCGGCCCAGTTCTTGCCCGTGCCGGCCTCCACCGCGAGGTGGACCTTGAGCGAGACCGCGGGGGCGGAGGCCTGCTCCATCACCTGCCTGGCGACGGGGATCAGGCGGTCGGCGTCGGCCTCGGCCACTTCGAAGAGCAGTTCGTCGTGGACTTGCAGCAGCATCCTGGCGTCAAGGTCCCTGATCGCTGCGGGCATCCGGATCATCGCGCGGCGGATGACGTCGGCAGCGGTGCCCTGGATGGGGGCATTGATGGCGGCGCGTTTGGCGAAACCGGCGCCGGGGCCGCGTGCGTTGATCTCGGGCGTGTTGATCTTGCGGCCAAAGAGGGTTTGGACGTAGCCGTTGGCTTGCGCGAATTTGACCGTTTCGGACATGTATTCCTTGATGCCGGGGAAGCGTTCGAAGTAGCGGTCGATGAAGCCCTGCGCCTCGGCCCTTGGGATGCGCAGGTTGCGGGCGAGGCCGAAGCCGGAAATGCCGTAGATCACGCCGAAGTTGATCGCCTTGGCCTTGCGGCGGATGTCGCTGGTCATCTGGTCCAGGGGGACATTGAACATCTCGGACGCAGTCAGCGCGTGGATGTCGATGCCGTCCTCGAAGGCGCGGCGCAGTTCCGGGATGTCGGCGATATGGGCCAGGATGCGCAGCTCGATCTGGCTATAGTCGAGGCTGACCAGCACCCGGCCCGGCGGCGCGACAAAGGCCTCGCGGATGCGGCGGCCTTCCTCGGTGCGGACGGGGATGTTCTGCAGGTTCGGGTCGGTCGAGGCCAGCCGCCCGGTGTTGGCCCCGGCGATGGAGTAGCTGGTATGGACGCGGCCGGTGTCGGGGTTGATCGCCAGTTGCAGCGCGTCGGTGTAGGTGGATTTCAGCTTGGCGATCTGGCGCCAGTCCAGGATGCGCGCGGCAAGTTGCGCGCCGGTCGGATGGTCCTCCAGCGTGGTGATGTCTTCCAGGATGTCGGCGCCGGTGCCATAGGCGCCGGTCTTGCCCTTCTCGCCACCGGGGATCTGCAGGCGGTCGAACAGGATCTCGCCCAACTGCTTGGGCGAGCCGACGTTGAACTTTTCGCCCGCGATCTGATGGATCTCTTCCTCAAGCTGGACCAGCTTCTGCGCGAAGGCGTTGGACATGCGGTTGAGGGTGTCGCGGTCGACCTGGATGCCGGCCATCTCCATGTCGGCCAGCACGGGAACCAGCGGGCGTTCGAGGGTCTCGTAGACGGTGGTGACGCGGGCCCGGTGCAGCTGCGGCTTGAAGTGCTGCCAGAGGCGAAGGGTGACATCGGCGTCTTCGGCGGCGTATTTCACCGCATCCTCGATGGCGACCTTGTCGAAGGTGACCTGGGATTTGCCCGATCCGAGCAGCGTCTTGATCGGGATCGGCCTGTGGCCGAGGTAGCGGTCGGAAAGCTCGTCCATGCCGTGGTTGTGCAGGCCTGCATGCATCGCGTAGGACATGAGCATGGTGTCGTCCAGGGGGGTGATGCGGACCCCAAGGCGGGCGATCTTCCAGTCGTATTTCATGTTCTGGCCGATCTTCAGGATCGACGGGTCTTCCAGGACGGGCCGCAGCGCGTTCAGCGTCTCGGTCACGGTCAGCTGGTCGGGGGCGCGTGCGGTTGCCCCGAAAAGGTCGCCGCCCCCGGTGGTGTGGGCAAGCGGGATATAGGCGGCGCGGCCGGGGTCGACGGCCAGCGAGATGCCGACAAGTTCGGCGCGCATCTCGTCGAGGCTGGTGGTTTCGGTGTCGATGGCGACCTGGCCGACCTCGCGGATGCGGTCCAGCCAGCGGGTGAGGGTCGCAAGGTCACGGATGCATTCGTAGCCGGCGGTGTCGAAGGGCAGCCGCTCGTCGTGCGCCTGCGGCTTCTCCTCGCGAGGCGGGGTGACCTGAAGCTGCGAGGTTTCGGGCAGAGCGGGCGGGGCGATGCCGAGCTTGTCGGCGACGCGCTTCGTCAGAGTGCGGAATTCCATCCGGGTCAGGAAATCCATGACCTTCTCGGGGTCCGGCAGGCGGATCTCCAGATCGTCCAGCGCCACATCCAGGGGCGTGTCGTCCTTCAGCGTGACCAGCTGGCGCGAGAGGCGGATCTTTTCGGCGTTGTCCAGCAGCGCCTCTCGCCGCTTGGGCTGCCTGATCTCGGCAGCGCGGGCCAGAAGCGTGTCAAGGTCGCCGTATTCGTTGATCAGGAGGGCGGCGGTCTTCAGCCCGATGCCTGGCGCGCCGGGGATGTTGTCCACGCTGTCGCCGGCAAGCGATTGCACGTCGATCACGCGCGCCGGGGGAACGCCGAACTTCTCGATCACCTCATCGGGGCCGATGGCCCTGGTCTTCATCGGGTCGAACATGTCGATGCCGGGGCCGATCAGCTGCATCAGGTCCTTGTCCGAGGAGATGATGGTGCAGCTGCCGCCCGCCGCGACCGCCCGGCGGGCAAGGGTGGCGATGATGTCGTCGGCCTCAAAGCCCTCGGTTTCCAGGCAGGCGACGTTGAAGGCGCGGGTGGCTTCGCGGGTCAGCGGGAACTGCGGGCGCAGGTCCTCGGGCAGGTCGGGGCGGTTGGCCTTGTATTCGGGGTAAAGCGCGTTGCGGAAGGTGGTGGCGGAATGGTCGAAGACCACGGCGAGGTGCGTCGCGGCCTTGCCGTTCGTGGTGGCGCGCGACATCTCGTTCCACAGGATGTTGCAGAAGCCCGCCACAGCCCCCACCGGCAACCCGTCCGACTTGCGCGTCAGCGGCGGCAGCGCGTGGTAGGCGCGGAAGATATAGGCCGAGCCGTCGATGAGGTGCAGGTGGTGGCCGTTGCCGAAGGTCATGGTCGTCTCCCGAGTCTGGTCGGACGTAGTGGCAGAAGGCAGGGGCAAGGGCTACCCGGTTTGATCGCTCAGGTGCCGGTCAAGAGCGAGGCTGACCGACCAGTTGGCAGGAGTCCAGAGGCCGAAGGGAATGCCCGAAGCGCGCAGCGTCTCGCCCAGCCAGACGTTGCAGGTGCGGAACAGGTGAAACCGCCCGTGGGCGGGGAAGAAGGCGTCAGAGCCGGTGAAGCCAGGGTGGTTCAGCCGCGTTTCGCTGGCGATGTTGGCGGCGGTTTCGGCAAGCAGCGCCTGGAACTGCGCGTCGGACAGCTGCAGGAAGCGCAGGTTTTCGAGGGGTGGCAGATGCCCGATGGCGTCAAGCCTGATGACGGCCTCGTCGCCGAGGGCCGCGCTCAGGACGGCACTGGCAGAGATGTCGGCATAGGTTCCGGCGGTGGTGTAGAAGGCGGCAGCGCCCCAGCCGAAGATCAGCCACCGGGCTTCGGGGTGGTTGAGCGGGACGCCTGCGGCCTGGGCAAAGGCAAAGCGGGTGCGGGTCTCGGGCGTGAGGGGAAAGAGGATGTCGGTGTGGATCGGTCCTTGCAGCAGGCCGATCCAGTGCGCGGGCGGGCCGGACAGGTCTGGTCCGGGGCCGCGGATCAGCGGCAGCAGGGCCGAGGCCAGAAGGTAGAGGACCGGCACCGCCAGTGTCAGGACGATCAGTCGAAGAACGCGGCGCATGCTGGTTTCCTGGGTTGCACTGCCGGGATGCTGGCATGAGTTGTGCGGATGCAAAAGGTGGGAAGGTCCGGATGCGGGGGGTCGGGCGTGCTGTCGCCGGTCTGCTGCCAGGGGAGGGGCCGGCCTGGCCTGCTGGCGCCGCCGCAATCCGGGACGGCTGGCGCCCAGGGCCCCGCAGGCCGGGCACCTGATCGGTGATCCTGCCTGGGGCGCGGGTGCCGCGGTGCCGGGGGCTTGACGGGCGGTCTGCCGCGGCGCATGGTTCGGCCATGCTGCACCTGATGATCCCCGTCTCGTTTTATTGGACCTGCGCCACATAGGCGGCAGGGCAGCGTTTCACGACCGAAACCAACTCCCACGAAGCCGCCCGCGAGGGTTCGGCCAGTTGGTTGACAGGTTCCCCCCCCCTCGCCGGCCCCCCCCGCGAAGGAAACCGAAGATGTCTGTCGCCACGCCCAGCCTCAATCCCGCCCCCGCGCCTGCCCCTGCCGTCACCGTCCGCCTTGCCACACCGGACGACTTGCCCGAAACCCACCGGATGCTGATCGCCCTGGCCGCCCGGACAGGCGCACAGGTCCGGATCACTCCGCCCGTCCTGGCGCGGATCGCGCTGGAGGGCCGCGCCGCGCGGCTGCTGGTCGCGCAACGCACGGACAGCCCGCAGCGCCATCCGGTCGGGTTCGCGCTGCTTCTGGTCGGGCGCAACATGGTGGCGGGGGCGGATTGGGGCTTTGTCGAGCAGCTTTACGTGCAGGAGCCCGACCGCAAGCGCGGCATTGGCCGGGCTTTGCTGGCTGCGGCGCGGCAGATGGCGGCCAGGGCCGGGTGTCAGGGGGTGACGATCAGCTCGCAGCCCGAGATCGATGGGTCGGCGCTGGTCTGGCGGGCGCTGGGGCTGGACCTGTCCGAAGCGCCGCGATTTGCGGCGGAGTAAGCGCTAATGGTCGTCGTGCGCGTGGTCGCGGTCGATGACATAGCGCTTGTCGCAGTAGCCGCATTCGACCCAGCCGGTGTCTTGCGGGATCGTCAGCCAGACGCGGGGATGCCCAAGGGCGCCCTCGCCGCCGTCGCAGGCCACTTTCCAGGTGGTGACGGTCTGGGTCTCGGGGGCTTCGGTGGGCATGGGCAGGGTCCTTTGCAAGTCCGCACCGCCTTTTAGCGGCGGAGGGGCCGGGGGCACAAGAGGGATGCGGGAGCGGAAGGCGGGGCGGCGGGAGGGCGGGGCGGGGTGGTGGGCGAACCTGCCTGACGGCAGAACCGCCCACCCGCAGTCACCCGCAGTTACCCCCAGTTACCCGCAGTCACCCGCCGATCAGCGCCCCGCGCGATTTCAGCGCAGCCAGCCAGGAGAGGCCCTGCGCAGTGCCCTTCGCCGGGCGATATTCGGCGGCGATCCAGACCCCGGGGCAATGCGCGTCGATCTCGTCGCAGAGGTCGGGAAGCGAAAAGCCCCCGCCGCCCGGTTCGTTCCGGGCCGGGAAACCCGCGATCTGCACGTGATTGATCCGGTGGCGCTGGTCCTGCCACACCGCCCCGGCGTCCCCATGCAGGCGGGCGGCGTGCCAGAGGTCGAACTGCAGGCCGATCCGGGGGCTGGCGATGTCGTCCAGGATGCGGGCGGCCTGGTCGTAGTCGTTCAGGAAATAGCCCGGCATGTCATCGGGGTTCAGCGGTTCCAGGCAAAGCGTCAGCCCGGGCGCTTCGGCCAGGGCCCAGGTCAGGTTCTCGACATAGCACTGTTCGGCCTGCGGGCCCTTGGCGACCCCGGCCATCACGTGCACGCGGTCGGCCTGCAGCCGGGTGGCATATTCGGCGGCGCGCAGGAAGCTGTCGCGAAAGCGCAGCTCCATTCCGGGAACGGCGGCGAAGCCCCGGTCCCCGCTGGCCCAGTCGCCCGGCGGCGTGTTGATGAGCGCAAGCGGCAACCCGTTCAGGGCACGTTCCCAATCCGCCATCGGCGCGTCGTAGGGGAACAGCACCTCGACCCCGTCGAACCCGCAGCGCTGCGCCCAGTCGGGGCGGTCAAGCGTCGGAACCTCGGTGAAGAGCAGGGTCAGGTTGGCGGCGAAACGGGGCATGTGTTGTTCAGGGCAATTCCGACGAAGGGATGACCGGGAAGAACTGCCCCGAGGACCATAGCCCGAACCACTTATGCCCGTCGTGCACCTCATGGCAACCCAGATCGATCAGCCGGTAGAAGGATTTCCGGTCGATCAGCGCCCAGAGATTGCTGCGGATCAGGATGTAGGGCGAGGGTTCGCCCGTCCCTGCATCGCGCTCGACACGCAAGGGGTGGTCGGGACCAAGGACCGCCACATCCCCGGTTTTCGTGGTGAAGCTCAGGATCTGGTCCGGGCCTTCGCCCGTCCGGTCGAAGTCGATGGCCAGAAGCGGGGCGTCATCGACGGTGATCCCCACCTTCTCGGCCGGCGTCACCAGGAAGTAGTCGTCGCCCTCGCGCTTCAGGATCGAGGAGAAGAGCTTGACCAGCGGCGCGCGGCCGATGGGCGTGCCAAGGTAGAACCAGGTGCCGTCGCGCGCGATGCGCATGTCGATGTCGCCGCAGAACGGCGGGTTCCACAGGTGGACCGGGGGCGGACCCTTCTGCCCGGCGGCCCTGGCGGCGGCGGCGAGGGTATCGGCATTGGGCTTCGGCGGGGGTGTCTGCATGGGCAGGCAGTCTAGCGGGGCTGGGGCCAGGTGCAACCGGGTCTGCAAGCGGAGGGGCGGCCGGGCCGGGAGAGCAAATCTTTTCGAAAAGATTTGCAAAAGCCTTGGAAGGCTTTTGGCCCGGCCCTGACGCGCCTCTCACGATCATTTGTGTCAAGTCGCCTTTTGCCATTTGTACCCGCCGGGATACTTCGCTTTACTGGCGGGGATGGACCCTGAAGGGAGCTTGAGGCATGGCCGACACCAAGGCGCTGGTCGCGGAAATCGAGGCGCTGGGCGCCACCCTGGGGCAGGCGAAGGCCTCGATCAACCGCCGCTTCATCGGGCAGGAGAAGGTCGTGGACCTGGTCCTTGCCTCGATGCTTTGCGGCGGTCATGCGCTGCTTGTCGGCCTGCCGGGGCTGGGCAAGACCCGGCTGGTGGACACGTTGGGCACGGTCATGGGGCTGAAGGCCAACCGCATCCAGTTCACGCCGGACCTGATGCCCGCCGACATCCTGGGCTCCGAGGTGCTGGACACCGCCGCCGACGGCAGCCGGGCCTTCCGCTTTGTCGAAGGGCCGATCTTCTGCCAGCTTCTGATGGCCGACGAGATCAACCGCGCCAGCCCCCGCACCCAGTCGGCGCTGCTGCAGGCGATGCAGGAAAAGGAAGTCACCATCGCGGGCCAGCACCGCGCGCTGGGCAGGCCCTTCCATGTCCTGGCGACCCAGAACCCGATCGAGCAGGAGGGCACCTATCCGCTGCCCGAAGCGCAGCTTGACCGCTTCCTCGTGCAGGTCGACGTCGACTACCCGACGCGGGCGACCGAACGCGACATCCTGATCGCCACGACGGGGGCCGAAGAGGCCGAGGCGCATCAGGTCTTCACCGCCGAGGGGCTGATCGGCGCGCAATCGGTGATCCGCCGGATGCCGGTGGGCGAGCAGGTCGTCGAGGCGATCCTGGACCTTGTCCGCTCTTGCCGTCCGGGCGAACCCGAGGGGCGTGAGCTGGCCGACAGCCTGTCCTGGGGCCCGGGTCCGCGCGCGGCGCAGGCGCTGATGCTGACGGTGCGCGCGCGCGCGCTGCTGGACGGCCGGCTTGCGCCCTCGATCGCCGACGTGGCGGACCTGGCGCAGGCGGTGCTGGTGCACCGGATGGCGCTGTCCTTCGCCGCCCGCGCCCGGGGCGAGACGCTGGCCGGGATCATCGCCCGCGTGACCCAGCGCACGCTTGGGCTTGAGGCCGCAGCGTGAGCACAGCCCCCCAGCCGCCGACCAGCGACCTGCGCTCGCGCGCCGAGGCGCTGGGGCAGACCCTGCCGCCGCTTCTGGCCGAGGCCGAGATGCTGGCCTCGACCGTGATGATGGGCGAGCATGGCCGCCGCAGGGCCGGTCTTGGGGATGAGTTCTGGCAGTATCGCCCGGCGCATCAGGGCGATTCGGTGCGGATGGTCGACTGGCGGCGGTCGGCGCGGTCGGACGCGCATTTCGTGCGCGAACGCGAATGGCAGGCGGCGCAGTCGGTGACGCTCTGGGTCGATCCGGCCAAGTCGATGAGCTTTGCCGGCGACAAGACCCGCGCGCCCAAGGCCGACCGGGCCAGGCTGCTGGGCCTGGCGCTGGCGGTGCTGCTGCTGCGTGGCGGCGAACGGGTCGGGCTGGCGGGCCTCGCCTCGCCCCGCGCCGGGCGGGCGCAGCTTTTGCGGCTGGCCGAGCGGCTGTCGGGCGAGGCGGCGGGCGAGACGGCGGGCGAGGACTATGGCGCTCCGCGGACCGAGGGCATGGTCAGTCATGGTCGCGCCGTCTTCCTGTCCGACTTTCTGGGCGACCTGTCGGGGATCGAGGCCGGGCTGGCCCGCGCTGCCGACCGGGGGGTGAAGGGGGTGCTGATCCAGGTCCTTGATCCCGCCGAGGAGGAGTTTCCCTTCGACGGCCGCACCATCTTTGAATCGATGGGCGGCACCATGCGGCACGAAACCCAGCGGGCCGGAGACCTGCGGACCCGCTATCTGGCGCGTCTGGCGGAACGCAAGGACCGGCTCGCCGGGCTGGCCCGCGCCGTCGGCTGGCACTACACCACCCATCACACCGGCCATCCGGCGCAGTCGGCCCTGCTCTGGGCCTATCTGGCGCTGCAGGGGGGGCGGTAGGTGTTCACCCTTGGCCCCATCGGTTTCGCGGCCCCCTGGCTGCTGGTTGCCCTGATCGCGCTGCCGGTCCTGTGGCTGCTGCTGCGCGCCGTGCCGCCCGCGCCGATCCGGCGGCGGTTTCCCGGCGTGGCGCTGCTCCTGGGCCTGAAGGACGAAGAGGCCGAGACCGACAAGACGCCCTGGTGGCTGCTCTTGCTGCGGACGCTGGCCATTGCCGCCGTGATCATCGGCTTTGCCGGACCGGTCCTGAACCCCGACGACCGTGCACCGGGGACGGGGCCGATGCTCATCGTCGTCGATGGCGGCTGGGCTGATGCCCGCGACTGGCCGCAGCGGCTGGAGAAGATCGAGGCGCTGGTGGCCGAGGCGGGCGCGCAGGGCCGCCCCTTGGCGCTCTTGCGCCTGACCGATGCGCCGGGTGTGGTGGACTTCCAGACCTCGGAAGCCTGGGCGGGGCGGGCCGCAGGTCTGCAGCCGCAGGCCTGGGCGCCGGCGGGCTTTGCCGACTGGGCCCAGGTGCTGCCCGAGGGGAGCTTCGACACGACCTGGCTGTCCGACGGCCTGGCGCATGACGGGCGCGACGCGCTGCTGTCCGCCCTGCAATCGCGCGGCGAGGTCCGGGTGATCGAGAACATCCGTGCCGTCCACGGTCTGCACCCCCCGCGGTTCGAGGATGGCAAGGTCGTCGTCTCGGCCAGCCGGATGCCGGCCGGCGAGGCGGGGTCGGTCGAGGTCGTGGCGCAAGGCCCGGACCCGGCCGGGATCGAGCGTGACCTTGGCCGCGTGACGCTGGCCTTCGCGGGCGGGGCGGCGACTGCCGAGGCCGCGATGGACCTGCCGCCGGAACTGCGCAACCGGATCACCCGGTTCGTGCTGGAGGGCCAGCGCACCGCCGGGGCCGTCATCCTGGCCGATGACAGCCTGAAACGCCGCAAGATCGCGCTGATCCAAAGCGGCGCGGACGAGGAAACCCTGCAGCTTCTGTCGCCGCTGCACTACCTGCGCCAGGCGCTGGCGCCCACGGCGGACATCATCGACGGCAACCTCAGGGACACCCTTCTGGCCAATCCTGACGTGGTGATCCTGGCCGACGTGGCCGAAATCGGCGGGCCGGAGCGCGATGCGCTGCTGGAGTGGGTCGACAACGGCGGCCTGCTGTTGCGCTTTGCCGGGCCGGTGATGGCCGCCAGCGACGTCAGCCGCATCGACGAGGATCCGCTGATGCCGGTCCGCCTGCGCGAAGGCGGCCGCACTGTCGGCGGCGCGATGAGCTGGGGCGAGCCGAAGGCGCTGGCCCCCTTCCCGGAAGGTTCGCCCTTCTTCGGGCTGACCGCGCCGCCGGACGTCGTGGTGCGCGAGCAGGTGCTGGCGCAGCCCGACCCCGACCTGACCGAACGCACCATCGCGGCACTGGACGACGGCACGCCGCTGATGACCCGCAAGGTGATCGGCGGCGGGCAGGTCGTGCTGGTCCACGTCACCGCCAACGCCGAATGGTCCTCGTTGCCGCTGTCGGGGTTGTTCGTGCAGATGCTGGAACGGCTTGCCGTCTCGACCAGGCCCGCCCGGCCCGAGGCGGCCGACCTCTCTGGCCAGATCTGGTCGCCCGAGGTGGTGCTGGACGCCTATGGTTCGGCCTCGGACGCGGGCGAGTTGCCGGGGGTCGAGGGCGAGGCGCTGGCAAAGGCGATTGCGGCAGGCCCGTCGCGCGACTTCCAGCCGGGTCTGTACGCGGGCGCGGATCGGCGGGTGGCGCTGAACGTGATGGGCGAGGAGACCGCGCTTGTGCCTGCCGTCTGGCCGCAATCGGTGCCGGTGGACCGGCTTGAGGCGCGGGCGGTCCAGGCCCTGAAGGGCGACTTCCTGACCTTCGCGGCGGTTCTGCTCTTGCTGGACGTGCTGGCCGCGCTCTGGCTGGCGGGGCGCCTGCGCGGGATCGCGCGCGGTTCGACAGCGGTGCTGGCGCTGGCGCTTCTGGCTGCCACGCCGCGCGAGGCGGCCGCTCAGGACACCCCCGCGCCGAACGACGACTTCGCCATCCAGGCGACAACCTCGGTCGTCCTTGCCCATGTCCTGACCGGCGACCCGCAGGTGGACGAGCTGGCGCGGCAGGGACTTCTGGGCCTGTCCGACAAGCTGTGGCAGCGCACCTCGGTCGAGCCGATGATGCCGATGGGCGTGGATATCGAGACGGACGAGCTGGCCTTCTTCCCGTTTCTCTACTGGCCGGTGGTGGCCGGCGCGGCAGAACCCTCGGACGCGGCCTATGCCAGGCTGAACCAGTATCTGCGGACCGGGGGGATGATCCTGTTCGACACCCGCGACGCCGACCTTGCCGGCTTTGGCGGCGGCACCACGCCCGAGGGCCAGGCGTTGCAGCTGATCGCCTCGGGCCTGGACATCCCGCCGCTGGAGCCGATCCCGCTGGACCATGTGCTGACCCGGACCTTCTACCTGTTGCAGGACTTCCCCGGACGTCACCAGGGCGGGCAGCTCTGGGTCGAGGCTGCGCCCGATGCCGAAGCCGTCGCCGCCGAGGGGATGCCGTTCCGCAACCTCAACGACGGGGTGACGCCGGTGGTGATCGGCGGGGCGGACTGGGCCGCGGCCTGGGCGACCGATGATCTCGGTGTGCCGCTGGTCCCCGTCGGGCGCGGCTTTGCCGGCGAGCAGCAGCGCGAGATCGCCTACCGCTTCGGCATCAACCTCATCATGCATGTGCTGACCGGCAACTACAAATCCGACCAGGTCCATGTGCCCGCCCTTCTGGAAAGGCTGGGCCAATGAGCGCCTCTGTCATCTTCGCGCCCCTCGTGTCCCTGTGGCTGGTCTATGCACTGGCGGCGGCCGCGGTCCTTCTGGTCGGGCTTGCGCTGTTGCGCGGGCTTTCCGGCTGGTGGATCCGCGCGCTGGCGCTTGGCGCGCTGGTGCTGGCGCTGGCCAACCCCGCCTTGCAGGAAGAGGAACGCCAGAACCTGTCCGACATCGTGATCCTGGTCGTCGACGAAAGCGCCAGTCAGGAACTGGGCGACCGCAGGGCACAGACCCAGGCCGCCATCGCCTCGGTCGTGGCCGAGATCGCCCGGATGCCGAACACCGAACTGCGCATCCACCGGGTCGGCGACGGGGACGAGGATTCGGGGACACTGGCCCTGACCGCGCTGTCCGAAGCCCTGGCCGAAGAGCCGCGCGCGCGGGTGGCGGGGGTGATCCTTCTGACCGACGGCCGGGTCCATGACCTGGGCGTCGTCCCGAACCTGCCCGCGCCCCTGCAGGTGCTGCTGACCGGCCGCGAAGCCGACTGGGACCGCCGCATCGTCGTGAAGAACGCTCCCGCCTTCGCCATCATCGGCGAGGAGTTCCAGCTTGAACTTCGGGTCGAGGATGTCGGCGCCCCGCCGCCGCTTGGCGCCGAGGTCGAGCTGACCATCGCGGTCGACACCGAGGAGCCGGCGACCTACATCGTCCCCTTGAACCAGGACCTCGAACTGCCGGTCACGCTGCCGCACGGCGGGGCGAACGTGCTGCAATTCTCGGTCGCGCCGGTCGAGGGCGAGATCACCGACCGCAACAACGCCTCTGCCGTCCAGATCAACGGGGTCCGCGACCGGCTGCGGGTCTTGCTGATCAGCGGCGAGCCGCACGCGGGCGAACGGGTCTGGCGC
>PNNE01000403.1 GCA_013824055.1 Rhodobacter sp.
GGACTGGCTGGCAACCGCGATCAAGCGGATCGACAGGACCGAAGGCGACATCGACACTTTATCGCGCAGGCTGGCCTATATCCGCACCTGGACCTACGTCACCCAGCGGAAAAACTGGGTCGAAGACGAAAGCCATTGGCGCGATGAGACGCGCGCTGTAGAAGACCGCCTGTCGGATGCGCTGCATGCGGCGCTGACGCAACGATTTGTCGACCGGCGGACATCCGTTCTCCTCCGCCGGTTGAAGCAGAAGGAGGCTCTCGTGGCCGAAGTGAATGACAAGGGCGAAGTGACGGTCGAAGGCGAATTCGCCGGGAAACTGGAAGGCTTCCGCTTCAGGCAGGATGCCAGTGCGACGCCCGATGCCGCGCGGACGCTGGCCCAGGCCGCAATCCAGGCGCTGAAGCCCGAATTCCACCTGCGCGCCGACCGCTTCTACAACGCGCCGGACACCGAGCTGGATTTCACCGAACAGGGCGGCCTGATGTGGGGCACCAATGCGGTGGGCAAGCTGGTCAAGGGCGCCGAGCCCGCGAAACCCGCGGTCGAGGCCTTCGTGGACGAGGAAGCCGGCCCGGACGTGGCCGAAAAGGTCCGCCGCCGCCTGCAGCACTTCATCGACCGCAAGGTCGCCGCCCAGTTCGAGCCCTTGCTGGCGATGGCCCGCGACGAGGCGCTGACGGGTCTGGCCCGCGGTTTCGCCTTCCGCCTGTCCGAAGCGATGGGCGTCCTGCCGCGCGACGCCGTGGCGTCCGAGGTCAAGGAACTGGACCAGGAGGCCCGCGGGGCGCTGCGCAAGCATGGCGTCCGCTTCGGCCAGTTCACCATCTTCCTGCCCGCGCTGCTGAAGCCCGCGCCGACCCGGCTGCGGCTGGTGCTGTGGTCGCTTTGGAACGGGTTGCAGGAATTCCCCGAATCGCCGCCTCCGGGCCTGGTCACGATCCCGAATGTGGCCGAGGTGC
Source organism: Rhodobacter sp. (assembly GCA_013824055.1). Classification (GTDB taxonomy): domain Bacteria; phylum Pseudomonadota; class Alphaproteobacteria; order Rhodobacterales; family Rhodobacteraceae; genus Tabrizicola. The sequence goes on from PNNE01000403.1 coordinate 963, forward strand.
CGAAGCAGCACTACACGCTGGCGGGCTATCACCCCGCAGGCACCCGCGCGATCCGCATCGACATGCTGGAGCGGCTGGCCGACATCCTGCGCCAGAAGGACAGCCGCGCCGGGTTCGAGGCGACCCCGGACATGCTGTCGATCACCGGCATGACCCTGGACCAGTTCGCCGACCTGATGGGCGGCCTTGGCTACAAGGGCGAGAAGGCCGAACGCGCCAAGGTGAAGGCCACCGAAACCGCGAAGGCCCCGGAAATCTCGGCCGAGGCTGCCGCTGCCATCGCAGCCGGTGTGCCGATCCCCGAGGAAGTCTCGATCCTGGCCCCGCCACCGGAACCGGAAGCGGAACCCGCCGCACCCGAGATGGAGGCGTTCTACACCTTCACCTGGGCACCCAAGCCCCGCCAGCGCCCCGAACGTGCCCCCCGCCCCGAACGCAAGGAAGGCGATGCCGCCCCGCGCGCCCCGCGTGGCGACCGTCCGCAAGGGGATCGTCCGCAGGGGGATCGTCCGCAAGGGGATCGTCCTCAGGGCGACCGCCCGCGCGGCGACCGTCCTAAAGGTGATCGGCCGAAAGGTGATCGGCCTAAGGGCGACCACAAGGGCGACTACAAGGGCGGCAAGCCCCAGCGCGACGACCGCCAGAAGTCGTTCGAGGCCCGCCCGCCCCGCGCCGAAAAGCCGATCGACCCCGACAACCCGTTTGCGGCACTGCTCGCCCTCAAGGGCAAGGTCTGATTGGCGGGGCCTTCGGGCAAACCTGATCCAGCCGCCGCCCAACGGTTGCGGCTGGACAAATGGCTCTGGCAGGCCCGGTTCTTCAGGTCGCGCAGCATCGCCGCCGAGGTGATCGCCGAGGGTCACGTCCGCGTCAACGGCACCCGCATCAGCCGCCCCGGCCGTGACGTCGGTGCCGGGGACACGCTGACTTTCCCGCAAGGCAACCGCATCCGCGTGATCCGTGTCCTTGCGTTGGGGATCCGGCGCGGCCCGGCGACCGAAGCCCAGGAGCTGTACCTGGATCTCGATCCGCAGGCGCCGGACTCTGCCGATCAGCCGGAGAGTCTTGAATGATCCGCCCGCCTGCTCTAGCTAGACGCAAAGATCCCGGACCAGAGCCAAGCCCATGACCTATGTCGTCATCGACAACTGCATCGCCTGCAAATACACCGATTGCGTCGAGGTCTGCCCGGTCGACTGCTTCTACGAGGGCGAGAACATGCTGGTCATCCACCCGGATGAATGCATCGACTGCGGTGTCTGCGAACCGGAATGCCCCGCCGACGCCATTCGTCCGGACACCGAGCCGGATATGGAGGAATGGGTTTCCTTCAACCGGAAGTATGCGGTCCAGTGGCCGGTGATCGTGACCAAGAAGGACCCGCTGCCCGGCTATGAAGACCGTGACGGCGAAACCGGGAAGTTGCAGAAGTACTTTTCGGAAGCGCCGGGCGCTGGTGGCTGACCCGGCCCGACTCTGACCCGGCCCAATGCTGGCCCGGCCCGATTCGGGCACAAATACGGCCGCGAATCAGCTACATCTGGCGAAGTTTAAGCATTTCAAGCTGTTACGAGGGAACCGCGCCGTTTCGCAGCGGTTGGAATCGGTGCGATTTTGTGTTATTGTTTGTTCACAAAGCAAGCATGGACGCCTGAACCGGCTTAGCGCATATCGCCTGGGCCCAAATCTTTTGTGACAATCCAGCTCCACTCGCCTGAACCAAGGTTCAGGGCGCGCGGGGTCTTTGTTGCGGAAGGGGCCTCCTTTTGGGGAAAGCTGAATGACCAAGTCGAAGAAGCCTGAATTCCGTCCGAACGATTTTGTGGTCTACCCGGCGCATGGCGTCGGCAAGATCATCTCGATCGAGGAGCAGCAGATCGCCGGAATTCAGCTGGAGCTTTTCGTCATTTCGTTCGAAAAGGACAAGATGACTCTGCGCGTCCCCACCCACAAGGCGGTGGAAATCGGCATGCGCGCCCTTTCGGCCCCCGATGTGATCACCAAGGCGCTGGACACGCTGAAGGGCAAGGCCAAGGTCAAGCGCGCGATGTGGTCGCGCCGCGCCCAGGAATACGAACAGAAGATCAACTCGGGCGATCTTCTGTCCATCGCCGAGGTCGTCCGCGACCTGCACCGCACCGATGACCAGCGCGAGCAGTCCTATTCCGAGCGTCAGCTTTACGAGGCCGCCCTGGAACGCCTGACCCGCGAAGTCGCGGCTGTGTCTGGCGTGGACGAGGCGGGTGCGGCAAAGCAGGTCGACTCGGTCCTGGTCGGTCGCGTCGCGGCCTGATCCTTCCGGTCAACACGTTGGAACGGCGGTCCGAAAGGGCCGCCGTTTCGCTTGCGGGCGGCGCAGATCGAACAGTTCCGCCGGCAGTTACCCGTCGGCCCCGGACGCCCGGTCAGTCATACTCCCGCAGCCGCGCCACGTAGCGCGCCATCGTGTCAACCTCCAGGTTCACCCGGTCCCCCACGGCCACTTCGCCCCAGGTCGTCACCTCTTGCGTATGCGGGATCAGGTTCACCCCGAACTCCGCCCCCGCCACCTCGTTCACCGTCAGCGAGGTCCCGTTCAGCGCCACCGACCCCTTCGGCGCGATGAACTTTGCCAAAGCCTCCGGCGCGCGGAAAGTGACACGCACCGACCCGCCCTCTGGCGCGACCTTCACCACCTCGGCCAGCCCGTCGACATGGCCGGACACGATGTGGCCCCCCAACTCATCCCCGACCTTCAGCGCGCGTTCCAGGTTGACCCGCTTGCCGCTGACCCAGCCACCCAGATTGGTCTTCGACACCGTCTCGGCCGAGATCTCGACGTCGAACCAGTTCTCCGGCTGATCCCCCAGAGCGACGACCGTCAGGCAGACCCCATCGCAGGCGATCGACGCCCCGATGTCGATCCCGCCCACGTCATAGCGCGTGGCAATCCGCGCCCGCAGGTCGCCGGTAGCCCTTGTCTCGACGATCCGACCGACATCGGTGACTATTCCGGTGAACATGCGCGCCTCCTGCTGTTTGGTTCGAGGTAAAGCCCCCCCGCCGCGCTTGCAAGCCTGCGACCCTTCGGGCCATATCGATTCACCTTTTCATAACCGATCCAAGGCACTCTGCCCCAGGTGACACGCCCCGTCCGCCGCTTTCTCTTCCTGCAAGGCCCGCATGGACCCTGGTTCCATCGGCTGGCCGGGCTGTTGCGCACCACGGGGGCCGAAGTCTGGCGCGTGGGCTTCAACCTTGGCGACCGGGTGTTCTGGCCGGGGCCGGGCTACATCGCGTTCAAGGACGGCCACGACCGCTGGCCCGAACGCTGCGCCGCGCTGCCGGATCAGCACCGCATCACCGACCTGGTCGTCTATGGCGACACGCGGCCGATCCATGCCCAGGCGATCCGGCTTGCCCGTGACCGGGGCATCACCGTCCATGTCTTCGAGGAAGGCTATCTGCGGCCCTACTGGGTCACCTATGAACGCGATGGGGCGAACGGCCATTCCCGGCTGATGCAGCTTGACGTCCCCCGGATGCGCGCCGCGATGGAGCGGGTCGATCCCGACCTGCCCGACGTGCCCGCAACCTGGGGCGACATGCGCGAGCACATGTTCTGGGGTGCGTTCTACCACGGCATCGTCGCCTTGGGCGGTCGCGCCTATCGCAACTTCCGGCCGCACCGGGCGCTGACCCTCTGGCAGGAGTTCCAGCTTTATCTCTGGCGCTTTCTCTTGATGCCGCTTCACCGGCTGGAGCGGCGGCTGGCCACCTTCCGCATCCGGCGCGGCGGGTATCCCTATCACCTGGCGATCCTGCAGCTGGAACACGACGCCAGCTTCCGCGACCATTCGCCGTTTGCCAGCATGACCGACTTTCTGGCCGTGGTGATCGACGGCTTCGCCAAGGGCGCACCGCCGCATCATCACCTGGTCTTCAAGGCCCACCCGCTTGAGGATGGACGCGCCCCGATCCTGCCCGCGATCCGCCGCCTTGCCGCCGAACGGGGCCTGGCCGACCGCGTGCACTTTGTCCGTGGCGGCAAGCTGGCGCAGCTTCTGGACGACGCGCGCTCGGCGGTGACGGTGAATTCGACCGCCGGGCAGCAGGCGCTCTGGCGTGGGCTGCCGCTGCGCACCTTCGGGGACGCGGTCTATGCCAAGCCCGAGTTTGTCTCCTCGCAGCCGCTGGAGGATTTCTTCGCCACGCCCCAGCGCCCCGACACCCGCGCCTACCGCGACTACCGGCAGTTCCTGCTGGAGACGTCGCAACTCGTCGGCGGCTTCTATTCCGCTCGGGGTCGCAGGCGGCTTCTGCGCCAGGTGGTGGACCTGATGCTGGCGCCGCAGGACCCCTATCAGGCCCTGACCGCAGGCAAAGCGGCACCGCGGCAACAGTTGCGCCTCGTCCGTTGATTTGCGCCGGCCGCACTGGTCAACCCTGGGGCGCTTCGCTAAAGTCCGCGGCATCATCCTGACGTAGAACGCCGGGGCCAAGGGCGGTGACTTTCCGTATGTCGTACACAGTCAAGGCGGTCGTCCTGCTGACGGCCCTGTCAGTCGTAGCATCCTGTGGCCTGCCACGGTCCGGTCCGACCAAGAGCCAGGTGCTATCCGGGTCGGTCGAGGCAAGGGGCGACGCCCACATCGTGCCGGTCACCCCGGCAGTCTCGGCCGCGACGGCGGTGCAGCCACGCTTCGGGTTCAGCGACAGCTTCCGCAACGCAGCCCTTGTCGGTGCGGACACGATTTCGACGGGCGACACGATCAACGTGACGGTCTTCGAAAACGTCAAGGACGAGCCGCTTCTTGGCAATACCGGGCAACGCGTGTCCGGCCTTTCCGAGTTGCAGGTCGACGGTCAGGGCTACATCTTCATCCCCTATGCGGGCCGCATCAAGGCGGCGGGCCAGACGCCCGAAGGCCTGCGCCAGGCGATCACGCGCCAGCTGGAACTCCAGACGCCCGATCCGCAGATCAGCGTCTCGCGCATTGCGGGCGGCGGGTCCACCGTGTCGATCTCGGGCCAGGCTGCGTCGAACGGGGTCTACCCGATCGAATCATCGACCCGGACGCTGGCGACGATGCTGGCCAAGTCGGGCGGCGTCACTGTCGATCCGGCCGTCGCCATCGTGCGGGTGACCCGCGGGGCCCACACCGGCAGGATCTGGCTCAAGGACCTTTACGAGAACCCCGCGCTGGATATCGCGCTGCGCCCCGGCGACAAGATCATGATCGAGGAAGACAGCCGCAAGTTCATGGCCCTTGGTGCCACGGGCACGCAAAGCACGGTGCCGTTCGAATCCGCCACCCTTTCGGCGCTGGAGGCGATTGCCACTGTGGGCGGCTTGTCGACGATGGCGGCGGACCCCAAGGGCGTCTTCATCCTGCGCGACGAAAGCGAAGAGATCGCCCGCGCCGTCCTGGGACGGTCCGACCTGATCGGCGACCAGCGCATCGTCTATGTCCTGGACCTGACCGAGCCTACCGGCCTGTTCGAGGCGCGCGATTTCCAGATCCGCGACGGCGACACGCTTTACGTGACCGAGGCGCCTTACGTGCAGTGGCAAAAGACCCTGGGCGCGATCACCGGCTCGACCGCCGTGGCCTCGAACCTGGCCAACACCGCCAATCCCGGGAACTGACCGCGCCGTGTCGCAGGGGTCCGGCGCGCTGACCGGGGTGCCGCGGCGGCTTTACCACCAGAACCTGTCCTTCCTGGGCAATCACCGGCTGCACCGGATGCTGGAGCTTGCCGGTCACGAGCTTCGCCCCGGCTTTCCGGGGCGCGAGGATGGCGTGCTGGTATGGGGCGCCAGTCCGACATCCTGGCGCGGCGAGCGGATCGCGTCCCGGCGCAAGGTGCCGCTGGTCCGGGCCGAGGACGCCTTCCTGCGTTCGGTCCATCCGGGGCGGGCGCAGGGGGAAGCGCCGATCGGCCTGCTGTTCGATCCCGTCGGTCTGCACTTCGACAGCGCCCGCCCGTCCCGGATCGAAGAGATTCTGCTGGATACTACCCTATACAATTCGAACATTCTGGATGAAGCACGGCGCTTAACTACCTGTCTGATTGAAGCTAGCTTGTCTAAATACAACAATTTTGCACCCGATCTGCCCGCCCCGCCACCCGGCTACGTGCTGGTGATCGACCAGACCGTCGGCGATGCCTCGATCCACCGCTCGGGGGCGACGATGGCGACGTTCCGGCAGATGCTGGCCGCCGCAAAGCGCAACCATCCCGAACGGCGGATCGTCATCCGCACCCATCCCGAAAGCCGGGCGGGGCTGCGGCCGGGCCACTATGGCTCGGGCGATGCGGGGGGGCGGGTCAGCCTGCTGACCGCGCCGGTTTCGCCGCATCTCCTCCTTGCCGGAGCGGCCGAGGTCTATACCGTCTCGTCGCAGATGGGGTTCGAGGCGATCCTGCATGGCCACTGCCCGCATGTCTTCGGCCAACCCTTCTACGCCGGCTGGGGCCTCAGCCAGGATGAACGCCCCCTGCCCCGGCGCGGGCGGACGCTGACCAAAGCGGAACTCTTTGCCGGAGCCATGCTGCTGGCCCCGCTCTGGTACGACCCCTGCCGCGACCAGCTGTGCGGGCTGGACCAGGTGATCCACCAGTTGCAGGCCGAGGTTCGCGCCTGGCGCGACGATGGCCGGGGCCATGTGGCCGCCGGGATGCGGCTATGGAAGCGTGCGCGCCTGCAAGAGGTGTTCGGCGGCACGAAACCCCTGCGCTTCCGCGACTCGCCGAAGGCCGCCGACCGCCTGGCCCGGCGCAAGGGGCGCGGCCTGCTGCTTTGGGCCGGGAAGGAGCCCGAGGGTTTCGCGCCCAGGTCCCCCTGCCTGCGGGTCGAGGACGGCTTCCTGCGCTCGCGCGGGCTGGGGGCGGAACTGGTCCCGCCCCTGTCGCTGGTGACCGACGATCTTGGCATCTACTACGATCCCACCCGCCCCTCGCGGCTGGAGGTGCTGATCGCCACCCCCCTGTCCGACTGCCAGCGCCGCCGGGCCGAGGCACTGATCGACCGGCTGCGGGCCGAGGGGCTGACCAAGTACAACCTGCCCGGTGCTGTCCCCGCGCTGCCGCCGGGCCATCGCATCCTGGTGCCGGGCCAGGTCGAGGACGATGCCTCGATCCGCAAGGGCGCGGGCGAGGTGCGGACGAATCTTGCCCTGCTGCAGGCGGTGCGGTCGGCAAACCCCGACGCCGTGATCCTGTACAAGCCGCACCCGGATGTGGCGGCGGGCCTGCGTCCGGGCGCAGTGGACGCCAGGCAGCTGGCCGACAGCATCGTCGCGCCGGCCGACCCGGCAGCCCTGCTGGCCAAGGTGCAGGAAGTCTGGACCATGACCTCGCTTCTGGGGTTCGAGGCGCTGGTCCGCGGCGTCCCCGTCACCTGCCTTGGCGCGCCGTTCTATGCGGGCTGGGGCCTGACCCGCGACCTTGGCCCCCGCCCCGACCGCCGCATCACCCGGCCCGACCTTGCGCAACTGGTCCATGCCGCCCTGATCGGCTATCCGCGCTACTGGGACCCGGTCAGCCGCCGCCCCTGTCCGGTCGAGGTCGCCCTTGACCGGCTGGCTGCGGGCGAAATCCCGCATCCGGGTCGGATGAACCGGCTTCTCTCCAGGCTTCAGGGCCGCCTGGCCGGCTACGCGCATCTCTGGCGCTAGCTGCGCACCAGCCGCCAGAAACGCCACATCAGGCTTGCCGCCGCACAGAAAAGGCCGATCACCAGTCCGAACCACAGCCCGACGCCGCCATAGCCCAACTGGAACGCCAGGATGTAGCTGCACGGGATGCCGATCAGCCAGTAGCTGACCGCCGCCAGGATCATCGGCACCTTGGTATCCTGCACCCCACGCAACAGGCCCAGCGCCATGACCTGCATCCCGTCGGCCAGCTGGAACAGTGCCGCCACACCCAGAAGCACTGTGCCGTAGGCCAGGATCGCCGCACTTTCCGGCTTCGACAGGTCCACAAACAGCGCCACGATCAGCCGGGGCGTCAACAGGAGCAGCACCACCGAGGCAATCGCCACTCCGAACGAGATCACCACCGCCACTTTCGCCGCCTGCCACAGCGCCACCCGGTCGCCCTGCCCGTCAAAGCGCGCGACCCGGATCGTCGCGGCGCTGGAGAGGCCCACGTGCAGCATGAAGGTCAGTGCCGCGACCTGCAACGCGATGCCGTGGGCCGCAAGCTGCACCGTCCCGATCGAGCCCATCATCAGCGCCGAGGCATGGAACATCCCGCCCTCTGCCAGCCCGGTCAGCCCGATGGGCAGGCCCAGCCGGTAGACCTGCCGCATGGCTTGCCAGTCCGGCCGCCAGAAGCGCTGGAACAGATGGAACCGGCGCAGCTCGGGCAGAAGATGGGCATAGGCCGCCAGGATCAGCAGCGACAGCACCTGCACCACCACGGTTGCCACGGCGGCACCGCGCGCCCCCAGCTCGGGGAAGCCCGCATTGCCGAAGATCAGCGCCCAGTTGACAGCGATGTTCACCACCACGGCGACCAGCGTGACCCAGAGGACGACCTGCGTCCGGTGCAGGGCCGAGAGGTAGCTTTGCAGCACGGTGACGATCAGGGCGGGCACCATGCCAAGACCGGCGATCCGCATGTAGTCCTGCGCCAGGGCCGCGACCTCTGGCGCTTGCGCCAGCGCCAGCAGGATCGGCCCGGACCACCAGAAGACCGGATAGACCGCCAGGCCATAAAGGATCGACAGCCAGATCCCCATCCGCGTGTCGCGGCGAACCTGGGTCTCGTCATCCCGGCCCAGCGCGGCGGCGACCATCGGCATTACCGCCTTGGCAAAGCCCGAGCCCAGCACGAAGACGATGAAGAAGGATGAGGCGCCCAGGACCACGGCGGCCAGCGGGACGACGCCATACCAGCCGACCATGACGGTATCGGTCACATGCAGCGCCATCTGCGCCAGGTGCGATCCGATCAGCGGCAGACCCAGCACGAGGGTCTCTCTCGCGTGGGTGGACTTGGACATCTGTGCAGTCATGCCGCAGGCTTAGCTTCGCGCCCGGCGCGGCACAAGCCGCCCTCGCCGCCGCGCCGCAGCGTCAAAGGCTCTGGATCAGCAAGCCACCGGCCGCAAAGGCGATCACCGCGCCCACGGCAAGCTGCACCACCGGCATTGCCCGCGCGACCCCGTCCGAGCCAAGGCCCAGGAACGCGCCCTCGCGCGCCCAGACCGCCAGAAGCGCCGCCGCCACAGTGACCATCGCGGTCCCGAGGCCCATGACGAAAGCCCCCGCCACCCCCGCCAGCGCGATGCCCAGTTGCCAGGTCAGCACCAGCACGAACAGCGCGCCCGAACAGGGACGAAGCGCGATCCCGGCAACCAGCGCCATCCCGTCGCGCCAGCCGCCGATACGCTCGACCTCCTCGACGGTCGGCCCATGCGCATGGGTGCAGTGCGGGCCGTGGTCATGGTCATGGTCATGGTGATGGTGATGGTGATGGGCAGGGCCATGCCCGTGGTCGCTGTGGCCATGCCCGTGGTCGCTGATGCCATGCCCCTGGTGTTGGCCCGCACCGCTGACCCGCGCCTGCCGCCGCAATCCCGCGACCCCGCGCCAGACCAGCCAGAACCCCAGGCCTGCAATCATCGCGTGACCGATGGGCGTCACCCAGTTTTCGGCGGCACCTTCGACCGCAGTGCGGGTCAGCCCCAAGACCGCGAGCGCCGCATAGACCAGCCCCACGGCCACCGCCGCCTGGGCCAGGCTTGACGCCAGGGCCAGACCCGTCAGCCGCCCCACCGGCACCCGACGGGCCACGCCATAGCCGCCGATCACCAGCTTGCCATGCCCCGGTCCCGCAGCATGCAGCACGCCGTAGCCGAAGCAGATCGCCCAGAAACTCGCCAGCGCCCCCGGCTCGCCGCCGCGCAAGGCGCGGATCGCGCCCGCCATCCGCTCTTGCGCCGCGCGCTGCGCCGCCTGCAACGCCTCGGCCAGCGGCCCCAGCAGTCCGGTCAGCCAGAGCAGCACCGTCAGCACCACCAGCACCAGCCCCGCATAGGTCAGGGTGCGGCGCATGTCAGGCGGACCTCCTCGGCGAATTTGGCGCCCACCGCCGGGAACTCGGCTTCAAGGTCGACGTCGGGGGTATATTCGGCCAGCGCCACCTGCAAGGCTTGCGCCGCGGCGTCCAGGTCAGGGACGAAGACCTGCGCGGTGCACCCCGTGCCGCCGGTCAACACCGGATCGAAGGGGATGAAATAGGCGACGTAATAGCCCGGATCATAGGCCTGCACGACAAGGGGCACCTCGCCCACCGGAACCGGAGCGGCAAAGTCCCGGACATGAGTCGAGGTGATCTTGCCCCCGTCATAGCTTGCCGTCCAGTCGCGAGGTCCCGACAATTCCAGCGGCTTGTCCGCCATCAGCGCATAGGTGTCGCCTTCGAAGCCCTCGATCCACTTCATGTCGAAGCCGGACAGCCGGGTCACTTCCTCGGGGGTCAGCTTGCCGTCCCAGTCGGGGTCCAGCCCCATGTCGCCGACGATGTACAGCGAATAGAGGTCGTCATAGGTCCAGCTGATCCGCAGCCCGGTCGCCTCGTTCCGGTCGTTCAGCAGGACTTCGATCTTGGTGTCGATGAAGACATGCGGATGGGCCAGCGCCGGGCCGGCCGCGAGACTCAGGGAAAGGAACGCCATTCGCCACATGGGACGCAACGTAGTGTCCCGCGGGCCGAACGCCAAGAGCCGCCAACCGCCGCCGGCGTGGATCAGCCGCGTTGCATCGCCGGATGGGTGGCCGCGTCATAGATGTCGGGTCCCATCCCCAGGACCTGCTGCGCCCGACCCACGATCAGCGGGTCCGGGGTCCCGACCGCCGCGTGGTCCTTGTTGGGGTAGTCGAAAGACGACAGGAAATGCCGCATGCAGTTCAGCCGCGCGCGCTTCTTGTCGTTCGACTTCACGATCACCCAGGGCGCATCGGCCGTGTCGGTGTAGAAGAACATCGCCTCCTTGGCCTCGGTATAGTCGTCCCAGCGGTCGAGGCTTGCCTTGTCGATGGGGGAAAGCTTCCACATCTTCAGGGGGTCCGTCTCCCGCGCAAGGAACCGCGCCCGCTGTTCCTCGCGCGTCACGCTGAACCAGTATTTGTGCAGCCTGATGCCCGACCGGACCAGCATCCGCTCCAGTTCCGGGGCCTGGCGCATGAACTCCAGGTATTCGTTGGGCGTGCAGAACCCCATCACCCGCTCGACGCCAGCGCGGTTGTACCAACTGCGGTCGTAGAACACCATTTCCCCCGCTGTCGGCAGGTGCGCGATGTAGCGCTGGAAGAACCACTGGCCCTGTTCCACATCCGAAGGCTTGGTCAGCGCGCAGACCCTGGCATAGCGCGGGTTCAGATGCTCCATGAAGCGCTTGATCGTGCCGCCCTTGCCGGCCGCATCGCGTCCCTCCATCAGGATCACGAACTTCTGCCCGGTCTCCTGCGCCCAGATCTGGACCTTCAGCAACTCGGCCTGCAGCCTGGCCTTTTCGGCCTCGTATGTGACCCGGCCCAGCAGGCGCGCATAGGGGTAGCGACCGGATTCGAACGCCTGATTCAGCGGACTCGCCGCCGGAAAGGACTTCGGCCCGCCCCCCTCGACCAGAGCCGCCTCGGTCACGGCGCTTCCCCGAGTATCATCCATCGGCAGTACCTCCCCTGAAAACCCTGCAAAACGGCCCGTAATCTCAAGCACAGTGCGACATTCTGCCTTGATCCCGATCAAGATCGGCCAATGCCGCTTGCCCCTTTTGCTTCCCCCGCAGCCGGCATAGGCTGGCACCGACAGCGATGGAGTCCCCCATGCCCACCCTCTACGGCGTCTTCCGCAGCCGCGCCTCGCGCCCGATCTGGCTGCTTTACGAGCTGGACGCGACCTTCGACCATGTCCCGGTGATCCAGGCCTACCGGCTCAGGGACGCGCGTGCCGCCGACGCGCCTTTGAACACCGCCTCGCCCGCCTTCCTGAAGGTGAACCCCATCGGCCAGATCCCGGCCTGGGTCGAGGATGACCTGGTGCTGACGGAATCGCTGGCCATCACCAACCACATCGCCCGCACCAGGGGCGGCGACCTCGGGCCGAACACCCCTGCCGAGGCCGCGCATCTGGACCAGTGGACCCTGCTTGCCGTGACCGCCGTCGAAGGACCGGCGCTGGAGATCCAGACGATCACCGGCCAGGGCGGCGACAAGACCGCCGAGGGCCAGGCCGCCATCTCGATCTGCGCCGAACGCCTCCGCCGCCCGCTGGCCCGGCTGGAAGCACATCTGTCCGCGCAGGCCTACCTGCTGGGCGACCGCTTCACCGTCGCCGACCTGAACCTGGCCGAATGTCTGCGCTACGTCCAGGGCCACCCGACGCTGCTGGGCGAATTCCCGGCGGTGAAGGGCTGGCTCGAGGCGTGCCAGTCTCGGACGGCGTTCAAGAAGATGTGGGCAGCGCGGATGGCCGAACCGGTCTGAGGGCCGACACTGCGGAGCGGGTGGGGCACTCCCCCTGGGCCCATTGTCTTGCTGAACCAGCAAGGCCACCAACGGCCGACCCCGTGAGGTATTTGGCAAAGCGAAAGACCTGGGCGAAGCGAAAGACGTGGACGAAGCGAAAGACCTGGCACCGGACGGGCCGACGCTGCGTCCGCATCCTCGACCTTTCGGTCGGCTGCTGGCCGAAGGTGATGACGCCGACCTCTGCGAAGGTGCCCGGTCAACACCCCGCGGGAGGCCAGGCCAAGCCGCGGGGTGCCTTTCCCTTCGCGGTCATCGGCGTCCCCGCCTGTACCGCCCGATCACTCTGCGGCGCGTCGGGTAAACAGCCGATTAACGCTAACGCGCGCCGCGGCGTTTCCGACTCCCAGAACTTGCCCCGGTCTTGCGGGCCAGGGCCAAGGCGCGCGCTCGGCGTGAAACCTTCCCGTCACCGCCGCGTCAAGGTTAACGCGCCCGGCCCGAGACCCCGCTTTCTCTTCGCCAAATATCCCACGGGGGGTCCGGGGGGTGTGAAACCCCCCGGTCCGACACCAGCCTACTTCACCTGCTTCTGCCAGGGATGCTGCTCCTTGAACCCCAGCACTTCCCGGATCTTGCGGTTGGACAACAGGCTCTCCCGCTCTCCCACCGGTCGCGACAGCGGCACGTTCGGGAAATACCGCGCCAGCAGTTCCGAGTTCGGTTGCGGCACCGAGTTCTCGTCGTTGACCGCGTTGAAGACCTGGAACCCCAGCCCGTCCTTCTTCAGGCACAGGTCGACGATCTGCCCCAGATCCCGCGCGTCGATGTAGCTGAACGTGATCCGCCGCCGCAAACCGGGGTCCGCCGCCGCCGCCGGGAAGACCGTCGCATATTCATGCGGCTCGATCACGTTGCCGATCCGCAAGGCGTAGACATCCGCCCCGAACCGGCGCTGGAAACTGCGCGCCGTGACCTCGTTCACCTTCTTCGACATGCCGTAGCTGTCCATCGGGTCGATGTCATAGTCCTCGTCCAGCGGCAGCACCTTCGGGTCCACCACCCCGTCACTGAAACACACCCCATAGGTCGTCTCGCTTGACGCGATGATTACCTTGCGGATCCCCATCTTCAGCGCCGCCTCGATGACGTTGTAGGTCCCCACCGTGTTCACCCGATAGGTCTCGGTGTCGGGCACCATCCCGTAGCGCGG
>PNNE01000169.1 GCA_013824055.1 Rhodobacter sp.
CCCGCAGCCGCTTGATCCGCCGCGGATCGGCATCGACGATCTCGAACTGGACGCCGCTTTCGTGCTCGATCACCTCGCCCCGCGCGGGAACCCGACCCGAACGCAGGAAGACAAGGCCGCCCAGCGTGTCGATCTCCTCATCCTCCTCGGCCAGCCGCAAGGGGATGCCCAGCGCGGCCTCGATCTCTTCCAGAGGGGCGGTGGACTGCGCCAGGATCACGCCGGGCGCTTCCTCTTTCCACAGCGCGCCCGCGTCCTCGTCATGCTCGTCATCGATCTCGCCGATCACCGTCTCGATCAGGTTCTCGATGGTGACCAGACCATCGACACCGCCGTATTCGTCGATGACCAGCGCCATGTGGACCCGCTCCTTCTGCATCTTCTGCAAGAGGACGCCCGTCGGCATCGAGGGCGGCGCATAAAGGATCGGGCGCAAGAGCCGCTTCAGGCTGAACCGCCCCGCGGCCCCGAAGCCATGCTGCAAGGCCAGGTCCTTCAGCAGGACCAGCCCCTGCGGATGGTCGAGCGTGCCCTTGTAGACCGGCACCCGGCTGAAGCCATGTTGGCGGAAGACCTCGACCAGCTCGTCCTTGCCGATGTCCAGGGGCACAGCGACGATCTCGGCCTTGGGGATCGCCACATCGTCCACCCGCATCCGCCGCAGGGCATGCAGCCCCTGCGACTGCGGCGGAGCGCCCGCCAGCGCCTCGGTCGAGGCAGGCTTGGCCGCCTGGCTGAACGTTGAAAGAAGCCGTCCGAGAAAGCCGCGCTGGCCCTGGTCGGAGGAAGGTTCATCGGTCGTCCCGTCCAGCGCGCTCTGCGCTGCGGTAGACCCGTCGGTGCTACTGCCCATCGGTCCTTTGTCCAGAAAACCACCCGTCACGCGGGCGAGGTCCCTAATATGGGTCACAAACCCCAAGGCTGGCAAGTATCCGTACCTCGGTAGCCTCCATCATGGCGGCATCTTCCGCTTCGAGGTGATCATAGCCCAGAAGATGCAGGACGCCATGCACGATCAGATGGGTCACATGGTCCACCATCGGCTTGCCCTGCTCCTCGGCCTCCCGCGCGCAGGTCTCCCAGGCAATGGCGATGTCGCCCAGGGATTCGGGATCGTCGGCAGAGCCGGGCTCCGGCACCTCGGGTGGCTCGCCCACAAACTCTGCCCCCCGCTCCTCCGACGGCCAGCTCAGGACGTTGGTCGGCTTGGGCTGGCCGCGGAAATCGGCGTTCAGGACCGCGATGCGGGCATCGTCGCAGCCCAGCACGCTGATCGAGAACCCCTCGACCGGCAGACCCAGCCCGGCCAGGGTCGCCCGTCCGCCGCGTTCGGCCAGCGCGGCCAGCCCGAAAGCCTCCCACCGCGCATCCTCGATCACTGTCTCGACCAGTTCCATGCCCGCGCCCTTAGCGCCGGTTCCAGCCCGACGCAAGCGGGGCCCAGACCTTTCACATTGGCCCAAGTATCCTCAGGGGGTCTGGGGGCAGAATGCCCCCAGCGCCGAGGAGAAGCGCGCCAGCGCGCCGACGAGACAAGAGACTTGCGCGTCAGCGCACCGCGCAAAAGCCGTCAGGTCGCCTCATCCGCCTCGTAGGCCTCGATGATCCGCCCGACCAGCGGGTGACGCACGACGTCCTTCGAGGTGAAGTAGTTGAAACTGACCCCCTTCACCCCTTTCAGGATCCGTTCCGCATCGGCCAGACCGCTGGCCGTGCCGCGCGGCAGGTCGACCTGGGTCCGGTCGCCGGTGATCACCATCCGGCTGCCCTCGCCAAGGCGGGTCAGGAACATCTTCATCTGCATCGTCGTGGCGTTCTGCGCCTCATCCAGCACGATGAAGGCGTTCGACAGCGTCCGGCCACGCATGAAGGCCAGAGGCGCGATCTCGATCCGCTTTTCCTGCATCAGCTTTTCCACCTGCTTTGCCGGCAGGAAGTCGTTCAGCGCATCATAGAGCGGCTGCATGTAGGGATCGACCTTCTCCTTCGCGTCGCCGGGCAGGAAGCCAAGCCGCTCGCCCGCCTCGACAGCGGGACGCGACAGGATGATCTTCTCCACCGCGCCCGAGATGAACATCGTCACCCCCACGGCCACCGCCAGATAGGTCTTTCCCGTTCCCGCAGGCCCGATGCCGAAGCCCATTTCATGCTGGAAAAGGTTGGCCACATAGGCTTTCTGCGCCTCGGTCCGGGGTTCGATCGGCTTCTTGCGGGTCCGCAGTTCCATGCCGGTCGAGAACAGCTCGATCTGTTCGGCGCTTTCTGCGTCCGCAGGCCGTCCGGAATCCGGGCGGCCCATCCGCATCGCGCCGTCGATGTCGCCCGCAGCCACATTGCGCCCTGACTCAAGCCGGGCATACAGCGACCGCAGGACGGCTGCCGCCTGCTCGCGCGCCGCTTTTTCGCCGATCACCGCCAGCCGGTTGCCGCGCCGCAGGATGTGAACCCCCATCTGGTGTTCGATCTGCGCGAGATTGCGGTCAAACTCGCCGCAAAGATCGATCAGCAATCGGTTGTCGGGAAATTCGAGGACGGTTTCCACGATATCCTCGGCGGACGGGGGGGTCAGCGCGCTGATGCCCAAAGGGCGCTCCTTCTATCAAGGGCCACAGGGAAAGTTTGCAGCCGGACACGTCATCTGGCAAGCGAAACCAGGGACAGACACAATTTGTTGCGTCACTTCCCGCACTTTTCATGACAACCGGCAAGGAAACGCGCAAAGAAGAAGCCCCGGCGCCGGGCCGGGGCTGTGATCCTGTTCCAAGAGAGTCCGGCCAAAAGCGACGGGAAGACTCGCGAAGGTCCCTATCGCGGCACGTAGTCGGGGCCGGGCGCGGTCGAGGTTTCATAGGGCCCAAGCACGGTTCCCGGCGGGTACTTGCCATCGCAGATCGGCAGCCCGGTGGCCGGATCGAAGCGCGGCGAGGAATAGCCCTCCACGCCATCGTCGATGATCCAGACCTGGCAGCCGTCGGGGTCATAGGCAATCGCCGCTTCGCCGTCGACCAGCCCCGGATTGGCATCGGTCCCGGTGTCCGAGGCCGTCGCGATCACCGAATCAGGTCCGCTGTAGCGCTGGACGTCCTCGAAGAACTCTCCGCTGGCACAGCCCGACAGGCCGAGGGCCAACAGGGGCACCAGGGCAAGACGCCTGGCCGTGCCGGATGTCGCGGTCGTGTTCACTGCAAGTGCCATCTGGTCAACCCTTCTTGCAGAGAACTTCGACACGGCGGTTCTTCGCCATGCCCTCGGCCGTCGCGTTCGATGCCACGGGCTGGCTTTCGCCAGAGCCTGTCACCGTTTCCACCACCGCGCCGACCGATTGCGCCACCGCCGCCACCGACTGCGCCCGCGCTTCGGACAGGCTCTGGTTGTAAGCCTCGCTGCCGCGGCTGTCGGTGTGGCCGACGACGCTGTAGGAAAAGGCTTCGGTCTGGCGGAAGTAGTCCTCCAGCTTGGCGCGGCCCTCCGCGGTCAAGGTCGCGCTGGCCGTGGCGAAGAACGCATCGACGCTTTCCGTCAGGCAGCTTGTCTGCCTGGTGCAGACCGGTTTTCCGGTCTGCGGATCGCGCCGGGGCACCATATATCCCTCGGTCCCGCCATCGGCCCACCAGTGCTGGCAGCCATCGGCATCGACCCAAAGGCCCCAGTCGATCTTGCCACTGATCACCGGCTCCTGTGCGAGAGCCATCGACCCGGCCCCGATGATGGCCCCGATACTTGCCACGGACATGGCTGAAATCAGCCCATGCCGAAGCACGCCCCCCAAGTTAAGCAATGCCGCCACTCCTTCACACACCCTGCCGAGTCATCGGTCTTGTTGAGGGCAATAGAGCAGAACAAATCGCCCGGCGAGACGGAAATCGGCGGGCTCCAAAGAGTTATCCCCAGGCAAATGAACAAAATCTCTGCAGACTGACCAATGTGCAACAGTCAGAGCGGCCCGGACACCGGTTCAGCCGCCAGGGAATTGGTCGACGAGCCGGTGATGCGCACCCGCATCAGCTGGCCGACCCGGCCCTCGGGGTGCTGCACATGGACCGCGTGCAGGTGGTCGGACTTGCCCACCATCTGCCCCTCGCGCCGACCGGGCTTTTCGTACAGGACCTGCACCTCGCGGCCGACCATCGCGTCCTGCATGGCCCGTTGCTGGGCCGTGATCAACGCCTGCAGGTCTTGCAGACGCGCATCGGCGATCTCGGCGGGAACCGGGCTCTTCTCGGCCGCAGGCGTCCCCGGTCGGGCGGAATACTTGAAGCTGAAGGCCGCGCCGAACCCCACCGCGCGGATCAGGTCCAGCGTCGCCTGGTGATCGGCATCCGTCTCGCCGGGGAAGCCGACGATGAAGTCCGAGGACAGAAGGATATCCGGCCGCGCCGCCCGGATGCGCTCGATCAGGCGCAGGTAGGACTCGGCGCTGTGCTTGCGGTTCATCGCCTTCAGGATGCGGTCCGACCCCGACTGCACCGGCAGATGCAGGTAGGGCATCAGCTGCGGCAGATCGCCATGCGCGGCGATCAGGTCGTCTTCCATGTCGTTGGGATGGCTGGTCGTGTAGCGCAGCCGTGCCAGCCCGTCGATCTGCGCCAGCGCACGCAAGAGCCGCGCCAGGCCCCAGGTGCCCCCAGGTCCCGCGCCGTGGTAGGCGTTGACGTTCTGGCCCAGCAGCGTGATCTCGCGCACCCCTTGCGCGACCAGCCCCCGCGCCTCGTCCAGCAGGCGCGCGACCGGGCGGCTGACCTCGGCCCCGCGGGTGTAGGGCACGACGCAGAAGGCGCAGAACTTGTCGCAGCCCTCTTGCGCCGTGAGGAAGGCCGTCGGCCCGCGCAACGACTTGCGCTCGGGAAGCTGGCTGAACTTGTCCTCGACCGGAAAGTCGGTGTCGACCAGGCGTCCCCCGGCCTCGACCATCTGCGGCAGGCGGTGATAGGCCTGCGGGCCGACCACCAGGTCCACCACGGGCGAGCGGCGCAGGATCTCGGCGCCCTCGGCCTGGGCGACGCAGCCGGCCACGCCAACCTTCATTCCGGGCTTCGCCACCTTCAATGCGCGCAGACGGCCCAAGTCGGAATACAGCTTCTCGGAGGCCTTTTCGCGGATGTGACAGGTGTTCAGCAGAACCATGTCCGCGTCTTCGACCACATCCGTCGTCACATAGCCCGAAGCACCCAGGGCTTCGGCCATGCGCTCGCTGTCATAGACGTTCATCTGGCAGCCGTAGGTCTTGACGAACAGCTTCTTAACTTCGGTCATGCAAGGTCTCCGGGATGGGCGGCTTCTACCCTACCTTGGCCGCCGCCTCAACGCCCATGCTCCCTTGCATCGCAGGCGGGGATCGTCGAATTTGCCGCGCGACCCGGACCGGACAGCCCATGCGCCATTCCAGCCTTTCCAGCTTTCTCGACCGCCAGCAGGGCAGCGCCGGCGGCGGCCCCCTGTCGCTGGTCCTGGCCGAGGATGACGTCGAGCTGGACTCGACCCTCGCGCATCAGCTGAAATGCGGCTTTCGCCACGTCGTCCTGCTGGCCCCCGACGGCGTGCAGATCGCCGAGGAGATAGCGGACAGGGTCCACGTCGTCCGCCACGACGTCTTTGCCGAAGGCGCGCTGGTCGCGGCGGTGAACCAGGCCAGCGCCGCCCTGCCCAGCACCTGGCTGCACTACTGCCACAATGCCGAGTATCTGTTCTTCCCGTTCTGCGAAACGCGGACGGTGCGCGAGATGCTGGCCTTCCACGCCGAGGAACGGCGCGAGGCGATGTTGACCTATGTCATCGACCTTTACGCCGGGGACCTGGACACCGCGCCCAACGCCGTGTCGATCTCGGACGTCTGGCTGGACCGCAGCGGCTATTACGCGCTGGCCCGCAAGGACCCCGCGAACCAGTGGCAGCCGAAGGAACGCCAGCTGGATTTCTTCGGTGGCCTGCGCTGGCGGTTCGAGGAGCATATCCCCTTCGGCAAGCGCAGGATCGACCGCATCTCGCTGTTCAAGGCCAGGCCGGGCGTGACCCTGCTGCCCGACTTCACCCTGTCAGAGCCGGAGATGAACACCTATTCCTGCCAGTGGCACCACAACCTGACGGCGGCGGTCTGTTCCTTCCGCACCGCCAAGGCCCTGCGCACCAACCCCGGCTCGCGCCATGCGATTCCCACATTCCGCTGGCCGAATTCGGTGCCGTTCACCTGGCACAGCCAGCAGCTGATGGACCTGGGGCTGATGGAGCCGGGCCAGTGGTTCTGACCGCCCACGCAGCCGTGAACGCGCGTCCGGGGGCGGGGGCGCCCCGCCCTACTCCTCGCCCGTGGCGAATGGCACCTGCATCAGCGACCCCGCCCCCAGCACACGGCGCACCGCTCCGGGCGCATCGGCGGGATCGATCAGCGGCGGCAGGCGGCAATCCAGCAGATGCGCCTCCAGATCCCTTGCCTTGTTCCCGGTCAGGTCACGCTGCCGCACCAGCACCACGGGCGAGGCGGTGGGGACCAGCATCCCCTCGGCCGGGCCGGACAGGATGCCGGTGATGAAGCGGGCCTTCGGCTGCTGGCCCGCGTTCAGGACCAGGAAGGCCATCGCCTCGAAGCGTTCTTCGGCAAGGACCAGGTACATCCGGTTCAGCATCAGCAGCGCCCAGCCCTGGAAGGCAAAGCCCTCGGCCCCGTAGCGCGCTTCGATCAACTCATCGACGGGACGCAGCAGCATCGCCATCCGCGCAATCCGGTCCGGCTGGCTGAACGACCGATAGTACATCAGGTAGGACCCGAAATATTCCACCCCGCGCCGGCCGGTTTCGCGTCGCGCCGACTCGATGACGCCGAAGGGAATCTCCAGGCCTTGCCCCGGCTCGGGCTGGGCGGCCACGGACTGCACCACGGCGCGGAACTCGGACGCGGGGGCCTCGAAAGCCAGGATCGTAAAGCCCGGCAAGCCTTGCGCCAGAACGCCCGCGATCCGCGACAGGTTGTGCTGCGTCGGCCGGACGCGCCCCGCAAGCCAGCGCGAGACGACCGACTTGTCCACGCCCACCGCCGCCCCCAGCGCCGCTGGCGAGATGTTGGCCTGTTTCAGCGCCAGCCGCAGCCGGCCCGCGAAGTCTTCGGGAATCTCCATCGGTCTCCTCCCGTGCAACCAGATGCAACGGACCGCACGTCAACGCAACTTCTGACTGAGCTTTGCAACTGTGCACGCGAAGCCGCCTGTGGCATAATCTTACGTAGCGTCAATTTGCGCCGACCTACCCCGGATTGCTGTCCCAAGCCCTTTGCTGCCAGGTTACAGATCGGAACCTTTCCCAGACCACCGCACGGCGCATTCAGCGCCGGTGACACGCCGGGCTGCCGACGCTTTCCGCTCGAAAGCCTTGCCCGGCGTGTTGCAGCGGATCGGTGTGGCGCAGCCGGACATCGGTCGGCAAGAGCTGCGGCTTCGGAAGACGGCTGAAGCGGTTCAGGCCTTGCGCAGACGGATCACGACATCGACGCGGCTGACGGCCATGCCCTCGGGCACCTGTGGCAGGTGCGCGATCTCCAGCTCTTCGGCCGGGGCGTCGGTCAGGGAATGGGTGTCTTCCCAGTAGAAGTGCGGATGGTCATCGGTGCGGGTGTCGAAATAGCTTTTCGATCCGTCGACCACGACCTCGTTCATCAGGCCTGCCTCGCAGAAGGCGCGCAGCGTGTTGTAGACAGTCGCCAGGCTGACCTTCTCGCCCGCATCGGCGGACAGGGCATACAGACTTTCGGCGGTGACGTGCCGGTTCATGCCGTCGCCGACCAGCAGCTCTGCCAGCGCAAGCCGCTGCCGCGTGGGGCGCAGGCCCCCCGCCTTCAGCCAGTCTGCACTGCGTTCCGTGCCGGTCAAATGCCCGCCCCCCGATCTGCCTTTCGATATAGAGGCTGAAACCCGACAGTTTCAATGGGGAATCGACCGGATCACCGGGAAATCCCG
Source organism: Rhodobacter sp. (assembly GCA_013824055.1). GTDB lineage: Bacteria > Pseudomonadota > Alphaproteobacteria > Rhodobacterales > Rhodobacteraceae > Tabrizicola. Next base: position 7,944 of record PNNE01000169.1, read on the forward strand.
GCAAAACCGCGCTGAATCGCGCTCCAGACCAGGATCGCGACCAGCATCGAGCCCGCCCCGGCCACCCAGAACGGCAGCACCAGCGCCGTCCCGCGCGACAGGAAAAGCTCGCCCAGCGACACCACCACCCCCGACAGGACCAGCCCCAGCGGCATCCTTCCCCGGGCCAGAAGTCGGCAGATGCTGTTCACCCGGCCCCGCACTGCGTCCGGGATCAACCGCTGCCGCGTGCTGACCGACGTCACGTTCCAGACCAAGCGCGAAAACTCCATCGCGGCAAGGCACAGGCCCAGCGCCCAGGGACCGGGTGCCAACGCCATGCCGATGAAGCGCGGCCCCAAGGCCGAAAGGTTCGTGATCGCGCTGGCGGTGATGATCCGCTGTCATGCCCCGGAACCTTCAGTGCCCCGGCAGACTTGCCACCCTTCATCGCCCAATGCTAGGGAGGGTGAAGGGGATCAAGGGGAGACACAAGGGATGGCGTCGTATCCGACAAGCTTCGACAAGGAAGCACTGCTGGCCTGTGCGCGCGGTGAACTGTTCGGCCCCGGCAACGCCCAGCTTCCCGCGCCGCCCATGCTGATGATGGACCGGATCACCGACATTTCGGAGGATCGCGGCGAACATGGCAAGGGCCATGTCGTCGCCGAGTTCGACGTGCGCCCCGACCTGTGGTTCTTCGACTGCCACTTTCCCGGCAACCCGATCATGCCCGGCTGCCTTGGCCTGGACGGGCTGTGGCAGCTCACCGGCTTCAACCTTGGCTGGCGCGGCTGGCAGGGGCGCGGCTATGCGCTGGGGGTGGGCGAGGTCAAGCTGACCGGCATGGTCCGCCCCGACCGCAAGAAGCTGACCTACTTCGTGGATTTCACCAAGGCGCTGCAAACCCGCCGCCTGACGATGGGCGTCGCCGACGGGCGGGTCGAGGCGGATGGCGAGGTGATCTACCTCGTCAAGGACATGAAGGTCGCGCTCAGCGAGGCATGAGATCGGCGGCTACCAGGAATTGACGCCAAGCATCTGGTCGCCGTTGTAGACCTCGACCGAAGTGTCCGAGGTCTTGATCCAGGTCTCGCAGACCTCTTTTCCGCCGTCGAGATCGGCCCAGGTGCGGCAGAACTGGCCGTCCCGTATCGCCCAGGTCCCCGCGATGGACAGCGTGTTGCCATTGTCCATCGTGGCGCCACCCGTGGCAGTTCCATCGGCAGCCAGGGCAAGCTCGCCCATGTAGCCCATCCCCGCGCCACCCAGCGTCAGGGTGACGCCATTCGCGGTCAGGGATGTCAGTTCCTCGGTGGTCATCGGCGCGCCGTCCTGCGCGAAGGCACCGTGAACTGCGGCGAACGAGATCAGCACAGTCGAAAGCAGGCGATTCAACATTCCAGGCACTCCTTGCAAGCAGGGCACCGGACAAAGGCTCCGGCCCGGCCAGATTTCCTGCATGGCCGAGTCCGGTCAAGCCTTGGGTGGACGGAAAGCAGCCGAGAAGCAGCCGAGAAGCAGGCGAGTCCGGCGATCAGCGCCCGCGCAAGAGCGCCCGGACCGGCCGCAGTACCCTGCGCGCCCAGTCGGCGGCTCTGGTCGCCCGCCATCCGGTCGGGACCGAGATGTCGGACCGGCTTGACCGCTGCCGCGCGACCGAGGGCGTGCAGACCCAGGCCGCAACCTCGGGATGCGCGCGGCGAAACCAGGAATAGGCCCCGTCGACATGCATCGGCCCCCCGTCGGGCGAGCCCTTGGGGCGTTGCAGCATCGCCTCCAGGTAGTCGACCATCCCCGCGATCACATCGCCCCGCAGGCCGATGAAATGCCCCAGCAGAAGCTCGCGCTCCGGCTCCAGCCGCTTGAGCGAGATCGCCCCGTCCGCTGCCGCCTGGTCGTGACCGCGCCCGCCGTGCAGAAAGCCCCAGTCGGTGTCACGCAGCGCGTCAAGCCGGGCGTTCCGCGCCAGGGCGGCCGGGGTCCAGTCCACGTCATCCTCAAGTATCAGGATGCTGCGATACCCGTTCGCCACCGCATCCTTCAGCGCGCCGAGATGGCTGAGAAAGCAGCCCCTCTCGCCCAGCGACCCGAAATCGCCAGGGTCCGTCGGTCGGACGGCCGGGAAGAACCGCACCAGCGGGTCGTCCGCCAGCCCGATCAGCGCCAGCTGCGCCGTCATCTCGCGCCGCCGGTCGACCCGGTCGGCCAGGTTGATCACATAGACCCGGTCGAACAGCGCCCGCAGCAGGTCCCGGTCAAATCGTGTCGGTGGGTGGGCTGGTGACATGCCATCAGGATTAGTCGGTCGAATGCGTCGAGACAAGCGGCAGCGGCCCCCCGCTCGTCGCGCCGATTGCGGGACGGCGTCCGGTGCAAGGGCACTGCGGGACGGACAGGGGGAAGGACCGGGGGGGGGCGGACAGGGGGAAGGACCGGGGGAACGGACCGGCGCGATCACTCGCTTCGGCCAAGGCGACACGCGCCCGGCTCTGGCGAAAGAGGGCCAACCTCTTTGCCCAACCTCCTTGCCCCCTCCCCCCCTCTGCCCTAAACAGTCCTCAAGCCAGCGAAGGAGGCCCCATGCGCCGCGTCGTCATCACCGGGATCGGCATTGTCTCGTCCATCGGCAACACTGCCGCCGAGGTGGAAGCCTCGCTCCGCGCCGGAAAATCCGGCATCGTCTTTGCCCCCGACTATGCCGAGCACGGCTTCCGCTGCCGGGTCCACGGCCAGCCGAACATCGTGCTGGAAGACCACATCGACAAGCGCGACCTGCGCTTCATGGGCGACGGGGCGGCCTATACCTTCATCGCGATGGACCAGGCGGTGAAGGACTCGGGGCTGTCCGAGGCAGACGTGTCGAACGACCGCACCGGCATCATCGTCGGCTCGGGCGGGCCGTCGACCAAGGCCTTCTTCAAGGCGCACAACATCGTCCGCGAAACCGGCACGCCCAAGCGCATCGGCCCCTTCGGCGTGACCAAGGGCATGTCCTCGACCGTCTCGGCCTGCCTGGCCACGCCGTTCAGGATCAAGGGGGTGAACTATTCGATCACCTCGGCCTGCTCGACCAGCGCGCATTGCATCGGCAACGGGACCGAGCTGATCCAGATGGGCAAGCAGGACATCGTCTTTGCCGGCGGCGGCGAAGAGCTGGACTGGACGCTGTCCTGCCTGTTCGACGCGATGGGGGCAATGTCGTCGAAATACAACGACACGCCGGAACGCGCCTCGCGCACCTATGACGCCAACCGCGACGGCTTTGTCATCGCCGGCGGCGGCGGGATCGTGGTGCTGGAGGAACTGGAACATGCCCTGGCGCGCGGCGCGAAGATCTATGCCGAGGTGACAGGCTACGGCGCCACCTCGGACGGCCACGACATGGTGGCCCCCAGCGGCGAAGGCGGCGAGCGCGCGATGCGGCTGGCGCTGTCCACCCTGCCGAAAGACCGCAAGATCGACTACATCAACAGCCACGGCACCTCGACCGTGGTCGGCGACGTGACCGAGGTCGAGGCGATCCGCCGCGTCTTCGGCCAAGGCTCGACGCCGCCGATTGCGTCCACAAAGTCGCTGACCGGCCATTGCCTGGGCGGCGCGGGCGTGTGGGAGGCGATCTATTCGCTGATCATGCTGAACGGCAACTTCATCGCCGCCTCGGCCAATGTCGAAACGCTGGACCCCGGCCTTGATCCTTCGGAAATCGTGACCAGGCTGCGCGACAACGTGCAGATCGACTCGGTGCTGTCGAACTCCTTCGGCTTCGGCGGCACCAACGCCACCCTCGTCATGTCGAAATACCTTTCGTAGGAGCCATCATGGCCGAACTGATGAAGGGCAAGCGCGGGCTTGTCATGGGCGTGGCGAACGAACGTTCCATCGCCTGGGGCATCGCCTCGGCTCTGCATGCGGAAGGGGCAGAGCTTGCGTTCAGCTACCAGGGCGAGGCGTTCGGCAAGCGCGTCCAGCCGCTGGCCGCCAGCGTAGGATCGGATTTTCTGATCGACGTGGACGTGACCAACGAGGAAAGCCTGGACGCCTGCTTTGGCGAGGTGGGCCGCCGCTGGGGGGCGCTGGACTTTGTGGTCCACGCCATCGCCTTTTCCGACAAGACCGAGCTGACCGGCCGCTTCATCAACACGACCAAGGGCAACTTCCTGAATTCGTGAACATCTCCTGCTTCAGCTTCATCGACATCGCCCGCCGGGCCGAGCCTTTGATGTCCGACGGCGGGTCGCTGATCACCTTGACCTTCCAGGGCTCGAACCGCGTTTCGCCGAATTACAACGTGATGGGCGTCGCCAAGGCCGCGCTGGAATCGGCAACGCGGTACCTGGCGAACGACCTTGGCCCGCAGAAGATCCGCGTCAACGCGATCAGCCCGGGCCCGATGAAGACGCTGGCCGGATCGGCCATCGGTGGCGCGCGGGCGACCTTCCGCCACACCGAGGAAAACGCCCCCCTCCGCGCCAATGCGACGCTGGAAGCCATCGGCGGCACGGCGGTCTGGCTCTGCTCGGACTACGGCGCCTGCACGACCGGAGAGATCATCCACGTCGACGGCGGCTACCACGCGCTTGGCTTCCCGCAGGCCGAGAACCTCTGACGCAACGCGGGCCAGCGGCGCCATGACCCTGACCCCCAACGTGACCCCCACCTATGTGACCCCCACCGAGCTGACCGACAGTGCCGATGGGCCGGACTTCACCATCTGCACCCTGCTGCGCAGTCAGGAAAAGTACGACCGGCTGCTCGGCTCCTTCCTTCGCAACGGCTTTACCGCCGCGAACAGCGAGTTTCTTGCTGCCGACAACCGCGACGCCAACCGCTTCGACGGCTACAGCTGGCACAAGGCGCTCCTTGCCCAGGCAAAGGGCCGGTGCGTGATCTTCTGCCATGACGACATCGAGCTTCTGGAAGCAGGCCGCGCCGAACTTCTGGCCGCGCTGGCCGAGCTGGACCGGACCGACCCGCATTGGCTCCTTGCCGGGGTTGCGGGCGGGCGCTACCGGCCGCGAAAGCATCACCGCCGCTTGCTCAGGTTGCGCATCTCGGACCCCTATGGCGAGGATCGCGTCCTGGGCTCGGTGCCAGGCCGGGTCGAGACGCTGGACGAATGCTTCATCGTGATGCGCCGGTCGCGTCCGGTGATCGGGTCCTACGATCTGGACGGCTTCCATTTCTACGGCCCCGACCTTTGCCTGCAGGCCGAACTGCTGGGCGGGTCGGCCCATGTGATCGACTTCCATCTGCGCCACCACGGCGGCGGGACCAAGGACCAGTCGTTCGAGGAAGCCAGAGAGCGCTTCGTGCGGAAATATGCGCCGCTCTTTCCGGGCCGCCACCTGCATTGCACGACGGGCGTGGTGCATCTGGTCCCGCCCGAGGCAAAGGAGGGTGGGTGAATCACCCACCCTACGCCGGCGCACGGCGACAGGCGGCGGCAGCGGGGGGCAGGTGTAGGGTGGGCGATCCGCCCACCATCCGTCCAAGTTCAGACCAGCAGCCCCACCGCCGCAAAGGCCCGATACCCTGCGCCGGGATCGCCGGTCACGGTCAGGACCTGTGCGGCAAGTTCCGCCTCCGAGGAGTCCCGGAAGATCCCGTCCCGCCGCAGGCTGACACCTTCGAAGGGCTGGACACTGGCTGCATAGCGCGGGTCGGAGGCATAGGTCGCGGCGCAGGCGGCCTCGGGGAAGGCGAATTGCGAGGTGAGAAGCGCCTGTCGGCCGTTGACCGCTGCTTCGGCGCTGGTGAAGACCTCGAAATGCAGGTGCGGCCAGCGGCCCGGATAGCAGCCGGGCAGAACGGTGGTGAAGCGGACCCGGCCCGCTGCATCGCTGATCCCCACGCCGCGCAGGTAGTTGCGGTCGGCCGCGCCGTAGATCGAATAGACGCCGGCAGCATCGCATTGCCACAGATAGACGGCGTGGCCCGCCAGCGGCGCGCAGGCCCGGCCGACGTCCTGCAAGGTCAGCTCCAGCGCGACCGGGACGCCCTCGGCCACGGGCTGAAGCCCTCCGATCGAGGTGCGGATATCTTCGCGGACGACGCCCGCCTCGGTCAGGATGTTGACCAGCTGCCCTTCGCGCACATTGGTGCCGTCTGCTGGAAACGGGCCGGGCGTCTCGGCCGGAAGCGCAAGGCAGCTGCTGCCGTCCGCAGCGATCCCCGACACCGTCTGCGCCCCACCCCGAACCGCCCAGAGCGACAGCGCCATGCCGCCCATCGCCAATCCGGTCACCAGAAGCCGCCGCCGCGCCAGATGCGGCAGGTCCGCGGCCAGACCTTCGGGGCCATGCTCATCCTGTTGGGTCATTTCATGATCATCCTTCGCCATTCCCGGATCATACGCCGAAGCTGTGTCAGTCCGTCGAAAAGACCAGACCCATCCGCCTGGGCCGGACTTGTGCCACAGGTCATGGCCGAACCTCGACAAAGGGCAAATGCCAACCGACAAGCGATCGAGGATGACATGGTCATGACGGATTGTCCGCCCTGGACAGCTTGCAGCGGAACGGGTGGGAAGGGTGGAGCGGGCGGCGGGAATCGAACCCGCGTCTTTAGCTTGGAAGGCTAAGGTCTTACCATTACACAACGCCCGCGCTGCATGCCGTAGGTATTCGGGCCTGCCCGGTTCGTCAAGGCGGTCCGCCAACGGACCATGCAGCTTTTCGGCGAGCAACAGGGAGCAACTGGCCGAT
>PNNE01000012.1 GCA_013824055.1 Rhodobacter sp.
GGTCAGCCTGGAGACGACGGAGCATATCCGCATCTTCATGAAAAGCGACATCCTGCGCTACTGCGACCTGGTCGACATGCCCGGGATCTCGGACCCGTCGATGTCGTCCGAAGTGTGGGAGCGGATGGCCTACCTTGCTGACGCGGTCCTGTGGTGCACCCATGCGACCCAGGCGTGGCGGCAGTCTGAATCGGGCGTCTGGTCGACCTTCCCGCAGGAAATGCGGCAGAACAGCCTGCTTCTGGTCACCCGCTTCGACAAGATCGTCGGCGACAGCGACCGCGCCAAGGTGCTGAAGCGGGTCAAGCAGGAAACCGACGGCCTCTTTGCCGACGTCTACCCGGTTTCGCTGCTGCAGGCGATGCGCGCCGGTGATGACGAGGCCAGATGGCAGGACAGCGGTGTCGACGCCTTCTCGAAAGCGCTGTTCGCCATCATCCATCGCATCATCGACGAAGGTCACCCCGAACCGGGCGACGCGGGCAAGCCGATGATCCGTCCCGATCCCGCGGACCCGACCGAGGTGGGCCAGAGCCTTATCGCCCAGACGTTCGAGCGTCTGATGGCGGTCCGGAACACCCCGGTCCTGAAGGTCCTGCCGCGGCGCGTCGCTTCCGGAGAGCGCCTGCTGCGCACCGAACGGCCGACGGACGACTCCGGTCCGACCCTGGTGTCCTTTTCCGATCAGATCCTGGGGGCGACCGAGGCTCCGTCGCTGGGCCGGCTGAAGGGCCTTTAAGCCGGAAAGGATGCAGCCTTGGGCGTGAACGAAAGCCTTGGCGCGGTGGTGAAGGCATTTCCGCAGGCCCGTCTGGTGGCCTTTGCCGACCTGTCTTCCCGCATGATCCTGTCCAGCATGGGTCCGCTGTCGACGACGCAGGAATACCTGGACCGGCTTTGCGATCAGGCCCGCACCAGCTTTGACGACCCGCTGTTCTCGCTTTCGGTCGAGGCGTTCGGCGAACCCAATGCCGCGGTGGTCATGGGACCGGACACAGTGCGCGTGTTCCTGCGGTCCGACGTCGAACCGGCCGATGCGTTGTGCTGCATCTGCGACCACGGCATTGACCTTCCCGCGTTTGTAGCGAAAATCCGCACCACGCTTGAAAGCATCACCCATGCCGGGTGACGAGGGCCGGGCAAACCGTTGAACAGGGGCACGCTTCCCATCCTTGCGCGTCTGCACAGCCTGCAGACGTCCGCCCGCATCGTGCCGGGCGGAGGAAGGGTCATTTCCGAAGCCACCGACCGCAACCCCGTGGCCCAGATGCTTCGGGTGATGAACGAGACGATGCTTGCCCGCTCCTTGCGTTTTGTCTCGGCTGCTGGCCCCAGTCTTACTCTGGACGTCGCGGGCCGCCGCGTCCTGCGCGTGACCGGGGCCGAGGGCCTGATGGGCGCGGAAACCTGTCTGGCGACCGACGTGCTTGAGGACGAGCACAAGGATGAGCTGATCAAGCTGTTCCAGGGCGTCGCACTGGTGCGAGAGGAACTGCATGTCTTCTCGGGCCCGGCCGGTCGCGGCGGCGAAGAGGTCAGCATCGGCCTGCCGGTCGCGCTGCTGGCGGATCTGCTGCTGGTCGACCTGAACGTCACCGAACCGGACGACGACCCCGTCGAGCTGCCCGAGGTGGTGGTGCCGCCCACGCCTGCGGAAATCGCGGCGGGGGAAACCGGGCTGTCCGGTTTCGCGTCGGCGGTGGGTCCGGCGCTGGTCGCCTGGCTGATCGACGGCGGGGCGGAAGCTGGCCGGACCGACGGCCCGGAAGAGATGGTCTCGCACCTCCAGGGTTTTCTGGCCGACGAACGAGACTCGCTTGAACGGCAGTTCGACAGCCTGTCCGCCGCCCCCGGCGATGCGATCTGCATGATCCTGGGTGCCATGCTGGTCGAGGGTCACAGCATCGTCGGCGCCAGGATCGGACCGTCGATCCTGCTGGGGGTCATCGAGGGCGATGCGACCACCGCGACCTTGGGCGCCTGGCGGGCTGCGCTGCGCTGACGTGGTGGCGGCGACTGTGGTGGCGGCGACTGTGGCGGGAATATGAAAACTCGCTAAAACCCAATGGGTTAAGCGCATGTAAAGCCTGCGGCTGCTATTCAGGGACCTGGGTGTATGGCTTGGGTGATGTGGATGGCTGCGCAAGGTAATGCGGCGCCGGTCATCATCAAGCGGAAGAAAGTAGTCAGTGGCGGGGGCCACCACGGCGGGGCATGGAAAGTGGCCTACGCTGACTTCGTGACCGCCATGATGGCGTTCTTCCTCTTGATGTGGCTGCTGAACGCGACGACGGAAAAGCAACGGAAGGGGATCTCGGATTACTTCAATCCGACGATCCCGGTGAACCGCATCTCGGGTGGCGGCGATGGGGCCTTTGGCGGCAACAGCGTCTTTGCCGAAGAGACGATGGCCCATACCGGCACCGGTGCGACGGGTCGGAGGACCTCGGCCAGTTCGGCGGAGGCGGCGGGCGACGACGCCGGCAAGGGTCCTGCGGGTGAAGGCAAGGCCCAGTCCGAACTTGAGGATGTGGAAAAGGCGCTGCTGGCGCGCGGCGGCGAAAGCAACTCGATGCAGCAGCTTTTGCGCCACGTCATCACCAGGGTGACGGACGAGGGCCTTGTGATCGAGATCTTCGATCTCCCCGATGCGCCCTTGTTCGACGCGGACACCGCCAAGCCGACCAGGGTCGCGATTGCCCTTGCCGATGTTCTGGCCGAGGTCCTGAGCCTGACCACCAACGAGATTGCGGTATCGGGCCACGTGCGGGCGCATCCGGTAACGCTGATCGACAACCCGGTCTGGGACCTGTCCGCCGACCGCGCGCAAAGCACGCGCCAGGTGCTGGAGGAGGCGGGCATTGACGCCGCACGGATGCAGCGCGTCACCGGCAATGCGGACCGCAAGCCGACCGTCAGCGACCCTGCGGCAGAACGCAACAACCGGATCGAGGTCATCCTGCTGCGCCGCGACCGATAATCCTTAGACTTTTATCCATTAGGGCCATGTTAAGACGCCGTGCTGCAGGGTCGACCCACCAGAGGTCGAAGCTGCAGAAAGGCGCTTTCCCATGACGATATCCTCCTCGCTCAGCGCGGGTGTGGCCGGGCTGAACGCGAATGCCACCCGGCTGGCCTCGATTTCCGACAACATCGCGAATTCGGGCACATTCGGCTACAAGCGTTCCTCCACCGATTTCACCAGCATGGTCATCACCGGCTCTCGCGGGTCCGGTGCCTATTCCGCCGGCGGCGTCCGGGCCTCGACCATCCGCCTGATCGACGAACGCGGCGATCTGGTGGGCACCGGCAATCCGCTGGATCTGGCCATCGCCGGGCGCGGGATGCTGCCGGTCATCAACCAGGTGTCGCTGGGCAACGCCCTGTCCGATACGCCGCTTCTGATGACGCGGACAGGCAGCTTCCGCACGGATGCCGACGGCGTCCTGAAGACCGACTCTGGTCTTGTCCTGCTGGGCTGGCCTGCGGATGCCGACGGGACGATCCCGTCGAACCCGCGCGACACGATCTCGGGCCTGGTGCCCATCGTGATCAACACCAACCAGACGGCGGGGGATCCGACCACGGCGATGAACCTTGGGGTCAACCTGCCCGCGACCTTTACCGAAGCCGGATCGACCGCCGTCCCGCCGCCCCTGTCGGTGGAGTATTTCGGCAACCTCGGCACCTCGGAATCGCTGGAGATCACATTTGTCCCGACCGTGCCGGCCACGGGGGCGTCGAACCAGTGGACGATGCGGATCCGTGACAGCGCCGGTGGCGGCAACCTGATCGGCGAATACAACCTGGTCTTCGATGACAGCCGCGGCGCCGGCGGAACCCTGGCCTCGGTCACCGTGGTCTCGGGCGGGGCCTACAACCCGGCCGACGGGACACTCGCGCTGACCGTCGCGGGCGGCCCAATGACCGTGGGCATCGGGCGTGCCGGGGACCCGAACGGCCTGACGCAGCTGTCCGACAACTTCGCGCCGGTCTCGATCACCAAGAACGGCTCGCCGGTCGGCAACCTGACCACGGTCGAGGTCGACGAAAAGGGCTTTGTCAACGCCACCTACGACACCGGCTTTACCCGGCGGCTGTTCCAGATCCCGCTTGTGGACGTGCCGAACCCCAACGGACTGCTGTCGCTGTCGAACCAGACCTACCAGGTCTCGCCCGACTCCGGCTCGTTCTTCCTGTGGGATGCGGGTTCGGGGCCGACCGGGTCGATCCAGGGCTATTCGCGCGAAGGGTCGAAGACCGACGTCGCAGCAGAGCTTACCAGCCTGATCCAGACCCAGCGCGCCTATTCGTCCAACGCCAAGGTCATCCAGACGGTGGACGAGATGCTGCAGGAAACCACGAACATCAAGCGGTGATAGGCGATGAGCATCACCTCCGCCCTTGCCGGAGCCTTGTCGGGCCTCTCGGCCACCTCGCGGCAGGCGGAAATCCTGTCGTCGAACGTGGCCAACGCCACGACGCCCGGCTTTGCCCGCCGCGAGGTTGGTCTGGGCGCGGCGGTGCTGGCGGGGCAGGGGCAAGGTGTCCAGGTCCTGGGCGTCACCCGCGATGTCGACCGGCATCTCTTGGGCGAACGGCGCATCGCCCAGGCGGGCGGTGGCGACCGCGATGTCCGGGCCGAGTTCCTGAAGCGGGTCGAGCAGACGCTGGGCACCGCCGACAACCCCTCATCCCTGGCGGCGCGGCTTGCCACCTTTGACCAGGCGCTGGTCGAGTCGGCCGGGCGACCGGAATCGCAGGCCCGTCTCAACAGCGTTGCCGCCACGGCCAAGTCGCTGATGGCCGGCCTTGCCGCCGCCACGACCGACATCCAGAACGCCCGCGCCAGCGCCGACCGCCGGATAGGTGAGGACGTCGGCAAGCTGAACGCCACGCTTCAGCAACTGCACGAGCTGAACGTGAACCTGCGCTCTTTCACCGGGGCCGGGCGCGATGTCTCGGCGCTGCTGGATGAACGGCAGAGGCTGGTCGACCAGATCTCGGCCATCGTCCCGGTGCGCGAGGTTCCGCGCGATCTGAACCAGATTGCCCTTTTCACCGTCGGAGGCGCGCCCCTGCTGGAAGGCTCGGCGGCGGTCATCGGCTTTACCCCCGTCCACACGATCACCCCCGAGATGACCCAGGCGCTTGGCGGGCTGTCCGGGATCACGATCAACGGGCGGCCATATGAGACGGCCGGTTCGGCCAGCCCGATCCTGGGCGGGACGCTGGGGGCGCTGTTCTCGGTCCGCGACGAGCTTTCGGTCAGCGCGCAGGGGAAGCTGGACGCCGCTGCCCGCGACCTGGTGGAGCGTTTTGCCGGTCTTGACCCCACCCTTGCCCCAGGGGCTGCGGGCCTTTTCACCGATGGGGGCGGCGCCTTCGATCCGCTGAACGAGGCGGGTCTTGCCGGTCGGCTGCGACTGAACGCCGCCGCCGATCCGACCCAGGGCGGCGCGCTCTTCCGGTTGCGCGACGGGCTGGGGGCCGCGACAGAAGGCCCGCCGGGCAACGGCACGCTTCTGGCCGCGCTGCACTCGGCACTGACAGGGGCCCGGCCGCTGGCCTCGACCGGTTTTGCTGCCGGCAACCGCAGCTTTGCGGTCCTGACTTCGGACATCCTGTCAGACGCCTCGGCACTGCGGCTTTCCGCGCAGTCCGAGCAAAGCTTCTCGGCCGCACGGCTGACCGCGCTGACCGACCTTGAAGCGCAGAACGGCATAGATACCGACCGGGAAATGCAGGAGCTGCTGGTGCTTGAGAAAAGTTACGCCGCCAACGCAAAGGTCATTCAGGCGGTGGCCGACATGATCGACATTCTCATAAGGCTTGGCAGATGACCCGGATCTCGGTGGGCGATGCAAGTCTGACGAACATTCTCGCGCGCCAGGGGGCCGACCTGCGCGGGCAGGTGCAGCGCGCTGCGCAAGAGGTGGCCACTGGCAGGCACGCCGATATCGGCAAGGTGATGCGGGGCGACGTGGCGCCGCTTCTGGCCGTGGACGCCAGCCTCGCGCGGCTTGCGGCCTACAAGACCAACACCACCGATGCGGCCTTCCAGACGGCGGCACAGCAGTCCGCCATCGCGGGCCTGTCGCAACTGGCCTCGGGCATCACCATGACCCTGATGGGATCGCGCGATGTGCAGACGCCCGCGCAGGTGAACGTCACGGCAGCCGACGCACGCGGGCGGCTGGCGTCTGTCGTGGGTATGATCAACACGCAAGCCTCGGGCCGCGCTGTCTTTTCCGGCGTTGCGACCGACAGGGTCCCGTTGGGCGGGTCCGAGGATCTGCTGGCCGCGCTGGAGACGGCGGCGGCAGGGTCCACGACGGCGGGTCAGGTCGAGGCTGCGGTGAACGGCTGGTTTGCCGATCCGCTGGGGTTCGGTGCGTTCTACCAGGGGGGCGCCTCGCTTTCGGCGGCGCCGATCGCCCCCGGCGAGGCGGCGGACCTGTCGACCACCGCACTGGACCCGGCGATCCGTGACACGCTGGCAGGATTTGCGATGGCCGCGCTGATCGACCGCGGGGTCCTGGCCGGAAATGCCGACGAACGCGCCCGGCTGGCCCAGATCGCGGGCCAGACCCTGCACCGGACCGAAGATGCGCGGATCACGCTGGCCGCCCGGATCGGCACTGTCGAGGCGCAGATCGAAACCGCCCGCAGCCGCAATGCGGCCGAGGCGACCTCGCTTGGCATCCTGCGGTCGGACATCGGCTCGGCCGACCCCTACGAAGCCGCGACCCGGCTGGAGACCTTCCGGACGCAGCTTGAAGCCCTCTATCTCGTCACCGCCCGCGTCGCGCGGCTGAGCCTTACGGAGTTCCTGCGATGATCCGCTTCCTTCTGGTCCTCATCCTGACCGTCAGCGCCGCCGCTGCCGAATCGATCCGGATCAAGGACCTTGTCGAGTTCGACGGCGTCCGCGGCAACGACCTGGTGGGCTATGGCCTGGTGGTGGGGCTGAACGGCACCGGCGACGGTCTCAGGAACGCCCCCTTCACCGAAGAGATCATGGCCAACCTGCTGGAACGGCTGGGGGCCAATGTGACCGGAGAGGAGTTCCGACCAAGGAATGTGGCAGCGGTCTTCGTCACCGGGCAGCTTCCGCCCTTTGCCCGGGCCGGGGCGCGAATCGATGTCACGGTCTCGGCCATCGGCGACGCGAAAAGTCTGCTGGGCGGGACGCTGGTGATGACGCCGTTGAACGGGGCGGACGGCCAGATCTATGCCGTGGCGCAGGGGACGATCATCGCAGGCGGCATCGTGGCCGAAGGCGATGCGGCGCGGGTGACGCAGGGCGTGCCGACAGCGGGGGTCATCCCCTCGGGCGCGCGGGTGGAGCGGGAGGTGGAATTCGACTTCGCCAGCCTGCCCAGCCTGCGCCTGGCGCTGAAATCGGCGGATTTCACCACGGCCGCGCGGATCGAGCAGGCGGTGAATGCGGAATTCGGGGCGAGGGTCGCGCTGATGGAGGATTCCGGGACCGTGGCCGTCGACATCGGAGCGACGGGGATGCAGTCGCCGGCGCATGTCCTTGCCCGGCTGGAGGGTATCCTGGTGCAACCCGAGACGCGGGCGCGGGTGGTGGTGGACCAGCGGTCGGGGACGATCGTGATGGGCGCCGATGTGCGGATCAGCCGGGTCGCCGTCGCGCAGGGCAACCTGACGCTTCGGGTCGAGGAAAGCCCGCTGGTGTCCCAGCCGAACCCCTTCGCCGAGGGCGAGACGGTGGTGGTGCCGCGGTCGAACGCCTCGATCGAGACGGACGGGACCGGACTGGCCGAGGTGCGGGGCGGGACCGACCTGGCCGAGGTGGTGGCGGGCCTGAACGCGCTGGGGGTGGCTCCGCACGACATGATCGACATCCTGAAAAGCATCAATGCGGCCGGGGCGCTGCATGCAGAGTTCCTGGTGAACTGATCGGATGTCCTGCGTGAAACGTCTGGAAGTGGTCTTGGAGCCCGGGCATTGCTTGTGGGCGCGTGTGGTCTTTCGACCATGCCTGCTGCGCCCTTGCCCCGCCGGATCCCTGGACCCGTCCTGGCCGTTGCCCGCCAGGACTGTGGCTGGACTGTCCGCGCCGGCCAGGCCAGCAAGAGCCTCCCCAGCGAGGAGGAAACGAAGTGCACCGACGAGCGGTGCGGTGCAGAGTGAGGCGCGCGCCGGTTGACCCTTCGGGGCCGCAAGCGTAATCCGGGGGTTGATCCAGCAAAGAGCACCCCCTTGGCAATCCATCTGCACCAATCCGACCTTCCCGACGGCCTGACCCTGGGCCCCGTCGTCGCCATCGACACCGAGACGATGGGCCTGGACCCGCGCCGCGACCGGCTGTGCGTCGTCCAGCTGTCGGACGGGGCGGGCGACGCGCATCTGGTGCAGATCGCCAAGGGCCAGACCCGCGCGCCGAACCTGGAGCGTCTGCTGGCCGATCCGCAGACGCTGAAGCTGTTCCACTACGGCCGCTTCGACATCGCGGTGCTGAAACAGGCCTTCGGCGTCACCACTGCACCGGTCTGGTGCACCAAGATCGCCTCGAAGCTGATCCGCACCTTCACCGACCGGCATGGGCTGAAATACCTGCTGGCTGACCTGGTGGGCGTCGATGTCTCGAAGCAGCAGCAGACCAGCGACTGGGGCTCGGTCACCCTGACCGATGCGCAGAAGGAATACGCGGCCTCGGACGTGCTTTACCTGCATCAGCTGAAGGCGGAACTGGAGGCTCGGCTGATCCGCGAGGACCGGCTGGACCTGGCGCAGCGGCTGTTCGCCTTCCTGCCGACGCGGGCCGAGCTTGACCTGATGGGCTGGGAAGACACCAATGACATCTTCCTCCACTGACCTTCTGGCCACCGGCCGCCGGGTGATCCGCCGCGAGGCGGGGGCGCTGGAGACGCTGGCCGATGTCCTGGACGACAGCTTTGCGAAGGCCGTCAGCCTTCTGATGGCCGCCAGGGGGAGGGTCATCGTCTCGGGCATGGGGAAATCGGGGCACATCGCGCGGAAGATCGCCGCGACCTTCGCCAGCACCGGCACGCCCGCGCATTTCGTCCACCCGGCAGAGGCCAGCCACGGCGACCTTGGGATGGTGGCCGAGGGCGACGTGCTGATCGTGCTGTCCAACTCGGGCGAGACGACGGAACTTGCAGACCTTCTGGCCCATGCCAAGCGCTTCGGCATTGCGCTGATCGGGATCACCAGCCGTGACGGCTCCACCGTGATGCGGCATGCGACAGTGGGGCTTCTGCTGCCGCAGGTGCCCGAGGCCTGCGAAACGGGGATCGTGCCGACGACTTCGACCACGATGACGCTGGCCCTGGGCGATGCGCTGGCCATCGCGCTGATGGAGCACCGCGCCTTCACGCCCGAGCATTTCCGCATGTTCCACCCCGGCGGCAAGCTGGGGGCCAGGCTGCTGAAGGTCGGCGACCTGATGCACAAGGACCCGCCGCTGGTCGCCGCCGACTTGGCCATGGGCGAGACCCTGCTGGAGATCACCAAGCGCGGCTATGGTGTCGTGGGCGTGACCGACGCGCAGGGCGAACTTGCCGGAATCATCACCGACGGCGACCTGCGGCGGCACCTGGAAGGGCTGATGCTGCATGTTGCGGGCGAAGTCATGACGCCGAACCCGCGCACCATCGGTCCCGAGGCGCTGGCGGGCGAGGCTCTGGCCCTGATGAACGACCGCAAGATCACCTGCCTGCTGGTGACGGCCGCCAACAGCCGCAGCCCCATCGGCATCCTGCATGTCCACGATTGCCTGCGGGCCGGCGTCGCCTGACGATGGCGCGGGTTGACCGGCATACGCGCGTGGTGGGCTGGCTGAAGGTGGCCTTGCCGCTGGCCGCGCTGGCGATCCTGTCGACGTTGTTCCTGGTGGCTCGCCGGATCGACCCGGACGCCGCCCTGCCCTATGCCGAGGTCGATGTCGAGGATCTGGCGCGCGAACCGCGGATGACCGCGCCGACCTATGCCGGGACGACCGAGGACGGCTCGGCGCTGACGCTCTCCGCGGACGAGGCGCGACCGGCGGCCGAAGGGTCTGCGGCCCAGGCGGCGCGGCTTCGGCTGGAGCTTGCCACTCCGGATGGCGGGAGGACCGAACTGGTTGCGGCCGAGGCACGGATGGACGACACCACGCGCCAGGTGGTGCTGTCGGGCGGAGTGACGCTGACAACCTCGACCGGCTACCGGCTGGAGACCGCTGAAGTTGCGGCCAACCTGGACCGGACGGGGCTGGAAAGCCGGGCGCCGGTGAAGGCGACGGGCCCAGCGGGCGAGATCACCGCCGCGGGTATGGTGCTAAGTCAGGACAACCGGACCCCCGGTGCCTATGTTCTGGTTTTCAAGGGCGGCGTCCGGCTGGTATACCAGCCGGGCAGCTGACCCGGCTGCAGAGGTTCGACGCATGGCATTCCGGTTTGGTTATCTGCTCCTGACCCTGACTCTGGCGCTGACTCTGGCGCTGACGGCACAGGTCGCCGAGGCGCAGCAGAAGATCGCCTTCGGCGAGCTGAACCAGGACACGACCCTGCCGGTGCAGGTGACGGCCGACCAGCTTGCGGTGAACACCGCCGACGGGACCGCCGTCTTCAGCGGCAACGTCGTGGTGACGCAAGGCGAGATGAAGCTGACGGCGGGCGAGGTGAAGATCACCTACGGCACCCAGCAGAACGACATCGAAAGCCTTGCCGCCTCGGGTGGGGTGACAGTCACCAACCTGGGCGATGCGGCCGAGGCGCAGGAGGCGGTCTATACCATCGACACGGGCATGATCGTGCTGTCGGGGGAGGTGCTTCTGACGCAGGGCGGGTCGGCGATGGCCGGGCAGAAGCTGTCGATCAACCTCAAGGACGGGACCGGGGTGATGGAGGTCGGGTGACCACGACCTTCCAGCCGGGGGGCGACTGATGGCGCGACCAGAGCTGAAGGTGACGGACGGCCAGGCGGGGTTGCAGATCCGCAGCTTGCGGAAAAGCTACAAGAAGCGGCCGGTGATCCGGGACGTCAGCATGGACCTGCACCGGGGCGAGGTGGTGGCGCTTCTGGGTCCGAACGGGTCGGGCAAGACGACGTGTTTCTACTCGATCGCCGGGCTGGTGATGCCCGATGGCGGGCAGGTGCTGATCGACGGCAAGGACGTGACCTCCCTGCCGATGTACCGCCGCGCGCGGCTGGGGATCGGGTATCTGCCGCAGGAAGTGTCGATCTTCCGGGGCCTGTCGGTCGAGGACAACATCCTTGCCGTGCTGGAGATCGTGCAGCCCGACCGCCACAAGCGGCGTGAGCGGCTGGAGGAGCTGCTGAGCGAATTCTCCATCACTCACCTGCGCCGCACGCCGGCGCTGGCGCTGTCGGGCGGTGAGCGGCGGCGGGTGGAGATCGCTCGGTGTCTGGCGGCGGATCCGAAATATCTGTTGCTGGATGAACCCTTCGCCGGGGTCGACCCCATCGCCGTGGGGGAAATCCGCCATCTGGTCCACGACCTGAAAAGCCGGGGGATCGGGGTCCTGATCACCGACCACAACGTCCGCGAGACGCTGGAGATCGTGGATCGCGCCTATATCCTGCACGATGGCAAGGTGCTGATGAGCGGGACGACGGACGAGGTTGTGCGCGACGAAACCGTGCGCCGCGTCTACCTGGGCGAGAACTTCCGCATCGTCTGAGCCGGCGCATCGATTCGGTTGACAACCGGGGGCGGGACTGCGCCAAATGCCCGTAATGCGTGCGTCATTTGCCCTCGGTTTGACCCGTCGTGCCGCGAAGTCTTCAGTCGGCGGCCCTTGCGTGACGCAACGTTCCTTCCATCTCTTGTGTAGGGGATCGGTTCGACCGGGTTGAACCGGATCGGACTGGAATGCATGCGAAAGGAGAGGCCATGCGCTATCAGATCAGTGGGAAACAGATCGACGTCGGTGAGGCTCTTCAGACCCATGTGAAGGCGGAAATGGGCGAGGTGATCGAGAAGTATGCCCAGCGCCCGACCGAATGTATCGTGGTTTTCTCGCGGGTTGCGCATGAATTCGTCTGCGAGTCGGTGATCCACCTGTCTACCGGCCTGACCGCGCAGGCAAAGGGGCAAGCCTCCGAGATCTATGCGGCCTTCGAATCGTGCCGCGAGAAGCTGGACAAGCAGTTGCGGCGCTACAAGCGGCGGATCCGCAACCACCACTCGAACCGTCCGGGACCGGTTGAATTCGGCGGTGGGTCCTCGTATATCCTCGCCGCAACCGAGGACGCCGAGGAAGCTGAGCCTGACAGCCTGCAGCCCGTGGTCATCGCCGAGATGGAGACGAAGATCCCTTCGATCACCGTTGGCGAGGCCGTGATGCAGATGGAGCTGGCGGGGCAGAAGATGCTGGTGTTCCGGAACGAAGGACATGGGGGCGTGAACGTCGTGTACCGTCGGGATGACGGGAACATCGGCTGGATCGATCCTCGAAACGCAAAGTAACGCGCCCGGACTGGCTCAGGAACATCGCCCCCTCATGGAACTATCCAAGCTACTTGTGCCAGGCGCCGTTCGGGTTGTCGGGCAGTTCACCTCCAAGAAGCGGCTGTTTCAGGAGCTGGGTGAAATCGCGTCGCAGGCCTATGGCCTGAGCGGTGCGGCGGCCATCGAAGGGTTGCAGGAACGCGAGTCGCTGGGACCAACCGGCGTGGGGCATGGCATTGCCCTGCCCCACGCGCGGCTGGAGGATCTGAAGACCATCATCGGCGTCTTCCTGCGGCTGGAAAAGCCGCTGGACTACGACAGCGTCGACCGGCAGCCGGTGGATCTGGTCTTTGGCCTGTTCGCGCCGAAGGATTCCGGGGTGGACCACCTGAAGGCGCTGGCCCTGGTCAGCCGGACGATGCGGGACCCGTCGGTCGTGACCAAGCTGCGGGCGAATTCAGACCCGGCGAAGCTGTACGTGATCCTGACCGAGAGCCGGGCACCGCAGGCGGCCTGACTCTGGCCGCGGCGGGCAAATCCTTCGGCATCTGAACTGGCGATCGCTCCTCGTGCGACTTCGTCTTCTCGTCGCCGCCATGACGCAGGCGCCATGAGGCGCCCTTACCTGCGCCAGCGGGCGAAACCGAAACCCATGTAGTCGCGAGCGTAGGCCTCGGCGGCGGCGGATTCGAGGCTCTCGTCCCAGATCGACAACAGGGCCGCCGCCGAGGGGATCAGGGGCGACGGTCGGCGGAGTGACATCGGCCTCGACGGCGAGATGGGCAAGACCCTCGGCCAGGCGATCCTCGCGCAGAAGGTGGTCAAGCGGCTGAAAGCTGGCGAAGCCCTGCACCAGCGCGGTCTGGCTGGCCAGGCTGGGGTCGACGCGGCTGCCGGTCTGACCGCCCACGGCAAGACGGCAGTAGGTCAGGAAGATCAGAAAGGCGGCGCGTTCGGCTTCCGGGCTGGCGAAGGGTTCGCCCGGGGGCTGCAGCTCGGCCTGGAAGCCGTTGATCAGGATGCGCCGCAGGTCCTGGGCCTCGGCCATGACGATCTTGCGGCGGAAGGCGACATGGGCGCGCAAGAGCGGATGCCGCAGCACGGTAAAGCTGCGGTGGCCGGGGTGCCTGCGCTTCCAGTGGCGCAGCGATTTCTGTTCGAACCCTTCGGATGTCGGGCCAAGCCGGGCGAACCAGTCGCGGATGATCGTCTCGGGACCAGAGCGGATCGGAAGGAACAGCAGCGACGCGACGTCCGAGGCCAGGACGGTCGGCACACCGGCAGTCCGGCGCGGCTCGAAGCTGGGGGTGCGTCCGAGGTTGAAGACATCGACGGCGGCAGTGGCTTCGGCCAGGGCCTCGGGGTTTTCCAGCTTGTCTTCCAGCGGGCCGGGGTTCTGCTTCTTCAGCGTGTCGTCCAGAGACTTCAGCCGCGCCTCGACGCCAAGGAACGCGGCCAGGCCGTTCACGATTTCAAGCGAGCCGAGATCGTCGTAGTCGAGGTAGAAGGCGGTCTGCCCCGTCGTCTGCAGGGCGTTGAGCAGCAGAAGCTGGAACGCCTGGATCTCCTGCAGGTGCTTCAGGAACTCGGGCACGTCGAAGCGGACCCTGGCGGTCTTCAGCCGCTTGGGGTTGGTCAGCTTCCACTGGTCGGTCGCCTGGGCGATCTTCCAGGACACGTAGCTTTCCAGGGGGTTGCGGGTCAGGATGATCTTGGCGCAGCCAGGGTCGGGCAGCACGTCGTCCAGGATGCGCAGGTCGTGGTCGTGAAAGAAGCGGAAACCGGGAAGGCCTTCGGTGTTCTCTCGCAGCTTGCGCAGCAAGGGGCGCGGGTCGCGGTCGCGCTCTGCCATCGTGATGCCGAAAAGCTCGGTCCGGTCCTTCTTGCCCAGGATATAGCGGTTGAAGACCTCGCCGTGGCTGTGGACGCCGGGCAGCGCGTTCAGGTTCGCTTCCAGCAGGTTCGACCCGGTGCGCATTTCGGCGAAGACGACGAAGGAGTGGAAGCGGCTCATCTGACGACGCGGGGCCGGGCAAAGGGGGGCGCGGGCAGCGCAAGCTCGGCGTCCGAGGGGAAGTCACCCATCAGGACCGGGGCCATGCCCTGATTGCGCAGATCCTGCAGGAAGC